>JAUSCU010000102.1 GCA_030651065.1 Candidatus Omnitrophota bacterium
CATTGACATTTTATTGGTGGAGGATAATGAAGCGGATATCAAGATCACGCTTAGGGCTTTTGGCAAGGCCAAGATCAAAAACAATATTTCTATTGTGCGAGACGGCCAAGAGTCGCTGAGTTATATGTTTCGTCAAAACGAATATGCTGATCGGCCCCAATTTTCGTATCCGGACATGATCGTTCTGGATATATCTTTGCCGAAGCTGACCGGTTTTGAAGTATTGGAAGCTTTAAAAAAGGACGATAAGCTGAAGGTGATCCCCGTCGTGATGCTCACTTCTTCAAAAGACGATGAGGACATCATCAGAAGTTATCGCGACGGCGCTGTCAGTTTTATCCAAAAGCCCGTCGACTATCAGGAATTTGAAAAGACCGTGGATGGATTTAATCTCTACTGGCATACCCTCAATAAGCTTCCAAAATTAAAATAAACGGAGACCAGTGGCAAAAAAGATCCTGATCGTAGAAGACAACGTGCAGGATGCGAAGATCATTAAGCGCAATCTCAACAAGAATGGGTATGAGGAGCTCATATTCGCTTCGACCGGAGAAGAGGGGCTCGCAAAGGCCAAGTCTGAAAAACCAGACATGATCATTTTGGATATCAATCTGCCTCAGATGAGCGGCGTGCAAGTCCACATCACTCTCAAAAATGATCCGTCGACCAAACATATCCCGGTTCTTTTCATCACCAATTTGATGAAGCCGGGAGATGATTACGAGGACCCAAATAAATTCCTGTCCAAATCAGCGCCATTGGAAGATCTCATCAAGGCCATCAAAACAACCCTTGAACGCTAGTCGGTGTCGATTTACTTCCCCTGATATCAAGAGACCCGTGCCCGGCCGTGATAGCAGAGTGGGATCTCTTTTGTAATTTTATAAAGGCGATGACGGGCGCTTTTCGAAGATCATCACGATAGAACCGTTTTTGTTAAAACTCCGCCACTGTCTGAGCCGCAGCGAATGGACCAGCCGCCTCTTGAATTTGTCGCGATCCGAGAACACCGCCAATGCGCCGGGCCTTGTCATGATTCAGATTGACGGGTTGTCGCGGCCCGAGTTCCAAAAGGCGCTTGATCAGGGCAGTCTGCCGTTTCTCAGGCGCCTGCGCGCGCGGGAGGGCTATGTCGCGCATCCGCACTACTCAGGCTTGCCCTCGAATACACCGGCGGTGCAGGCAGAGTTGTTCTATGGCGTGAAGGGCGGGGTGCCCGCCTTCAGTTTTGTGGACCGGGACACCCGGCAGGTTGTGAAGATGTACGAGTCTGGCGCGGCCTCCGCCATCGAGCAGCGTCTGCGTCTTCAGGGCGCGCCTCTCCTGGAAGGCGGCAGCGCCTATTCGGACATCTTCACCGGCGGCGCCGCGGAAGCGCATTTTTGCGCCGCGAAACCGGGGTGGGACGGCGTGCTGAGGGCTCTCAATCCCGCGCTGTTTCCCTTCTTGATCGTGCTGCACTTTGATGTATTTGTGTGGGTGGCGTTGCTGATGCTGTTGGAGTGCGGGTTAGCGATCGCGTCAAGCGCCCGGGCGGTCATCAAAGGCAAGCTGCTGCTTCCGGAGTTGCTGTTTATCCTGACTCGGATTGGGCCGGTGATCTTGCTGAGGGAGCTTGTGGTGCGGGGCGTGCAGATCGACATCGCGCGCGGTCTCCCGATCATTCACATGAACCTGATCGGCTATGACGACCACGCGCATCACCGCGGCCCGCACTCGTCGTTCGCGCGCTGGCCGCTGCAAGGCATGGATTGGGCGGTTGCTCGCGTGTGGCGCGCCGCCGATCGTTCCCGGCGGCGGAACTACGACGTTTGGGTCTATTCCGACCATGGCCAAGAATTGTCCGTCCCGTATCAGAAACTGTCAGGGATGACGCTGGCCGAAGCGATCAAACCGCTGTACGATGGCGCGCTCTCCGCCTTCTCTCCGGATCATTGGGGCGAGAACGAATATCCGTATCGGACGGGCCGGACCATCGAGCCGATGAGCGAGAGCCCGGCATCCCCGCGTGTTTTGGTGACGGCGATGGGACCGGTGGCCCACGTGTATCCCCAGCCCGAATTCGTTGGCGAACAGCGAGATCGTCTCGCGCAGGCATTGGTGCAGAGCGCCCAGGTGCCTGTCGTCGCCGCGCTCGATGGCGCCGAGTCCGTTCGGATCTGGACGGACGAGGGAGATCTCCGGCTTCCTAATGACGCGGCACGCCTCTTCGGTGTGGACCATCCCTTTCTTGAAGAGGTTACACAGGACCTCCTGACGCTGTGCCGCCATCCCAGCGCCGGAGCCCTGGTGCTGTTCGGCTGGAGAGCTGGACGGGAACCGGTGAGCTTCCAAAAGGAATATGGAGCTCACGCGGGCTTCGGACCGGAGGAAACCCATGGGTTCGCGTTGCTGCCGGTCGATGCGCCGCTGCCTCCCCGCGAACGGAAGTATCTCCGGCCGTTGGATCTTCGGGAAGCGGCGCTGAGGCACTTGGGGCGCTCCTTAAGCGAGCGTCCGGATGACGGTCCGCCGAGCCTCCGCCCGGTCGAAGGATTCCACACCTCCCGGTCGCTGCGTGTGATGACCTACAACGTGCATCGATGCATCGGACTGGATGGCAAGGTTTCCCCGGAACGGATCGCGCGCATTATCGCGCGGCATGAGCCCGACATCATTGCGCTGCAGGAGCTCGACGTGGGACAGCAACGCACCCATCGGATCGATCAAGCGGAGCGGATCGCGCGCCTGTTGCGCATGTCGTACCAGTTTCACCCCGTCATCGATCTCGCGCGAGGACGGTACGGCAACGCCATTTTGAGCCGGTATCCCATGCGCCTGATGCAGGCCGAACAGCTTCCGCAGTTGAGGAACCTAAGGTACCTGGAACCGCGCGGCGGCCTGTGGGTGACCATCGATATCGACGGTGTGGCGGTGCAGGTGATTAACTGCCATTTGAGCATCTGGCCGACTGAACGGTTCGTTCAGGCCGGTGCTCTCGCCGGAGCCCGGTGGCTCGCGGATCCGCGGTGCCAGTCGCCGGTCGTGTTCTGCGGCGACCTGAACGCGATGCCGGGTTCTCCCACTTACCGGCGTTTGATGGGCGCGGTCCGCGACTCCCAATCCGCGCTGAAGACGCCCAGTCTCCGCACCTGGTCCAGCCGCTATCCGGTCAGCCGTATCGACCACATTTTCATCAGTCCGGACATTACGGTGAGCGGGGTTACCGTCCCCTGGACAATGCTGGATCAGATCGCTTCGGATCATTTGCCGCTGCTCGTTCAGATGAGTTTAAGGAGGGAAAATGTTGAAGCCAAAGCAGTATGAGCATCTTCTCGGAAGGACCCCGTTTTCCAAGCCGCAGCTGTTAGCCCACTTCAAGCTGTATGAGGGCTATGTCGCAAAGCTGAATGCGATCCTTGGGAAATTGGGCAAGGCCGACCGGGCAGGGGCCAACTACTCCTTCGCGGAGTATTCCGAGCTCAAGCGGAGGGAGCCGGTGGCCTACAACGGGATGGTCCTGCACGAGCTCTATTTCGACGCGCTGGGCCGCGCGGGCCGGACCCGTCCGGCGGAGTCGGTCAAGGAGCGGATTGCCGAATCTTACGGAAGCTGGAACGGCTGGCTTAAGGACATGAAGGCGGCCGCCTCTTCCTGCCACGGCTGGGCGCTGCTGGTCTTCGACCCAGTCGAAAAAAAGCTCAAGACCAACATGGTACAGAGCGAGCACCACGTGGGTCTCTTCGTCAACACCCCCATCCTGATTGCCCTGGACGTCTGGGAGCATGCCTACACGATCCAATTCGGCATCAATAAAGCGGATTACCTGAAGGCTTTTTTTGATTCGCTGGATTGGGAAGTGGTGAGCAGGAGATTCCTGGCCACCGCGTAGGGCATTTCCCCGATGGAAGGTTGAGAGGTTGCCCTGATTGTGCGGTTCCTGCCTCGGGTCTACGATGTTCCCGTGATTGAAACCAATAGAACGGGAAGTCTGGGAAGTGGTGGAGTTATTTGGAGCACTGTAGGTCAATAGGAAACAGGAAGGAAGTATTCAGATGAAGATGAATCGGATTGCTTTGGGTGTTCTGGTGGTGGGGGGGTTCCTTGCGTTTGCGCTGTTGCGGCCGATCCCATCGGCTGCCGTCTCATTGCTGATGGTGGATAACTTTGAGGGTCCCGGAGGGCTCAAGAATGCGCTAGACAACCGGGCCAGCGTGTTCATCAAGGCCCCTTCAAAAGTGATGACGAGCGTTCGCAACGACACCGTTGCGGGGAAGAAAACGCAAGTTCTGATGGTCCGGTATGACAAGAAGCAGACCGGGGGTCCTTTTGATGGCGGCGGGTGGGCTGGGTATTACACCCTGTTGAAGTCGGCCGGAGCGGTGGTGGCTGCTACGCAGGAGAATCCGAACCCTAAACCGGCCCAAGATCAATATCTGGATGCCAGCGGCTACAAAGCGTTGACTTTCCAGGTTCGCGGAGAGACGGGCGATGAGAATTTTATCATCGGTTTATCCGACCAGCATTGGGACAAGGTCGGGGATTCCGTCAAATCCGAAGCGATCGGAAAGTATCTGCCGGCAGGCAAGCTGACCAAGGAATGGCAGAAGGCCACGATTTCGTTCGATGAGTTTTTTATCGATTACACGCGGTTGTCCGGGATTTCGGTTGTGTTCGAGGGGGATCTGTTTCCTGCGGCAGGCGGCGCGGGGAAGATCTATCTGGATGACATCGCGCTGGAATGAATGCTGAGCTTTGATAAAGTCAAAACCCCGGCTCACTCTCTGAGCCGGGGTTTTACCTTCATGAGTTGAATTGAAAATTAAAGGAGTTATCCCGATGAACCGAAACAGTCTCTTTGCCGCCCTAGTCCTGTTCGCCGCTCTTTTGACGGGCCGTCCGGCCGAGGCTGCGGTGCGCTATCCGGATCCCCACGAGAATGGCGTGACGTGGCTCTACTGTTTCGGAAAGGACGGCGACCTGTGGTACGGCGCCGATCCGGAACCGAAGAGCTATTACGTCGTCGTTCCAAAGGGGTCCGGCTCCGTGACGATCCGCGTCCTGGATGCCGACACGACTGGCGCCTACGATGAACGGGCCGCCACCTGGGATACCGGGACTCTCTTCACGGTCTACGGCGGCGAGCAACAGCTGGTTTCTGAAGCGGTCTCCGTGGACGCGACCGATGGGACGGTCTTGACCTTAGGACCCTTTGAGGCCGGCCAGGGAGAAGACAGGGGTGATCACTACATCTTCCGGATTGTTGTGGAGGGGCTGGAGGGAGATGACAACAACCTGTTCGCTTTCGAGGTGGAACCGGACAGCGCCCAGATGTTCTCCTACAACTTTTCCTTCCGGCTGGCCGCGCACGAGGGGGAGCTCATGAGTTTCTATCCGGAGATCCCCGCGGGAATGACGGTTGTCCAGGTGGGGAACCACGACATTGATCCATCGGGTGGGAAGGCCAGCTTCATCGCGCCGGACTCCACGCGCGGGTGGTTTGGCTTCCGGAAACAGCTGATCTATCCCGTGCGGAACTCCGGAAGCGCTCAGTGGGCGTGGACTACATTGACCCTTCCCGAGGAGCTCACCGGCACCCGCTGGACCTACCGGGTAGTCAAGGAAACGCAAAAGGAGGCGAATGCCAGCATAGAGGTTAAGGACGCTAACGGCCAGCTCCTGCCTACCTACTTCACCCTGGGTGAGATGGTCTCCATCCCGGAGCCTGAACCGCTCCCGCCCCCGGCTCCCAAGGTGCCTCTGGGGGCCTGCAACACCTTCGAATTCGACGGCTCGGAGTCATACGACCCGGACAACCAGGCGCTGACCTACTCTTGGGACTTCGGTGATGGCGAGACGGCTGACGTGATCCGCATCCGCCACACCTACGCGTCCGGCGGGATCTACAAAGTGGTGCTCAAGGTTACCGACACCTCGACCGGTGAGTGCCGCACCTCGACGATAGAGAGGGTCCTGCACGTCAACGCTCCGCCGAAAGCGGCGCTAAGCGCCCCGGGGAGCGCCTGCGTGGGGGATTCGATCCGCGTCAGCGCGGCCGGCTCCAGCGATAATGCCGGCGACACCCTGAGCTATCGGTGGGACTTCGGCGACGGGTCTGGTGGGGACGGGATGGAGGCGACGCACGCCTACGCCCGGGGCGGAACCTTCAACATCGGTCTTCTCGTGGACGACAACCGTAACACCTCCTGCTCGATCGCCCGCGCGACCGGGACGATCCGGGTCAACAGCCCGCCGGTGGCCAAGGGGCCCGAATCCGTGCGGATGTGCCTGGAAGACCCCAGCCGGGAGCTGGCGGTGGCGTTTGACGGGTCCGGCTCAAAGGACCCGGATGAGGACGACCTCACCTACCACTGGGATTTCGGGGACGGTTCGACCGGCGAGGGAGCTCGCGTTTCCCACACGTATGAGCGGGGCGGCCGCTACACGGCCACCTTGACGGTAGATGACAACGCGGGTACCGACTGCTCCGTCTCCCAGATCCGGATTCCGGTCCAGCTGAACCGGGCGCCGTTGATCCCCAAGGGAGAAACCGTCACGGCCTGCAATGGCGAGAGCGTGACTCTAAGCGCCGAGGGGGCTTCCGACCTTGACGGGGACACCTTGAGCTACCGGTGGGATCTTGGCGACGGCAGCACCGCCGAGGGCGCCACAGTGGAACACCGGTACAGCCAAGGCGGCACCTATCCGGTGACCCTGACGGTGGACGACGGCAGCGGGATGGAATGCTCCTCCGCCTCCACCCAGTACACCGCGAAGGTGAACAGCCAGCCGCAAGCGCTGATTCAGGCGCCCCAACGGGCTTGCGCCGGCGAGACGCTTTCCTTCAGCGCTGGCGATTCGGATGACCCTGATGGGCAGAAGCTTGCCTACTCGTGGGATTTCGGCGACGGAACGACCGGGCAGGGGAGCCGGGTGAGCCACGCCTATCGCACGGGTGGGGAATACAGGGTCACCCTAAGTGTCGATGACGGCCAGGAGACCCCCTGCAGTACCTCCTCCGCGAGAGCGACGGTCCAGGTGAATACGCCCCCGATCGCGAACGCGGGACAGAACACCATTTGCTGCAGTGGGGACATCAACGTATTCGATGCTTCGAAATCAAGCGATGCGGACGGAGACACCCTAAGCTACCGGTGGGACTTCGGGGATGGAGCCGCTGCCGAGGGGGTGCGGGTACAACACGCGTATGAGAAGATCGGCACCTACCCGGTCAGCGTCATCGTGGACGACGGGACGGGGACTGAATGCAGCACCGCCACAGCCGGCTTCGTCGCGGAGGTGAACGCCTCGCCGGTGGCCCAGATGATCATCCGAGATGAGAAGGGAGAACAGTCCGGGCCCGGAGAGTAAAGTTTAGGAGGCCGTCAGCTCTGCTTGGCATAGGATGCACTCGCCCGGCGCCGGATAAACCACGCCGCAGGGGGCACAGCGGTAAGCCGGCGGGCTGACGTAAGCAATGTACCCCACGCGGTAGATTGTCCGGATGAACTCCTCAGGGCCGGCCTGGGCCGGATCATAGAAGATGACCACCACCTTGGTTGGAGCGCTGGCCTTTACAGACCGCACGCCGGTGACTGCCGTGACGGCGTCTTCCACCTTGATCTCGCAGTTGGCGCAGGTCAGGCCTGGGATCTCTAGGGTGAGCGCCTCGCCGGTTGATTCCGCCGAACCCAAAGCCGGCGTTAGGACAGACACCAGAGCTAACGCAAGTGCGGCAACCCAAGCTCCCATTCCGAACCCTCCTTCCCTCAAGGCTTATCTTACCAGCCCGGCACCGAGCTTACTCAAGCTGCGATTCAACACAGCGTTTCGTAGGAGATTCCTTGCCGCGACAGTGGGGCATTTCCCCGATGGAAGATCAAGAGGTTGCCCTGATTGTGCGGTTCCTGCCTCGGGTCTACGATGTTCCCATGAGACAAGTTAGTAGGATAGGCGGGTTGATGTGCTTGATCGGTCACAAATGGCGGTGCAGGCGGATTGATCGGATTGACGCAGTACGGTATGTCAGCCGATGCCAGCGATGCGGGTGGCACAAGGTTTCTCGGGATCCGAACTTGTTTACGAGACGCCCGGAGGTATTCTCCGGCATCCTACACTAAAGGGGGAAGCACACATGGCAAAGAAAAGTCGAGGGGGTCGAATGACGGCGGCGAAAAAGCGGGCCGCGAAGACGTCGGGTGGGCGCGGGTTGGTGAAGAATCGCCCGGCCGGCCGGAACATTATGGTCACGTAAGTATGGGAAACCTGTTTGTGATTATTGCCAGTGTTTTTATCGTGGCGCCGCTGTACGTCTATGGCCGATGCCGGCAGTTCTTCCATCAAACGGCTGGGGGCCGCGGGGAAGCGACTGTCGTAAGAATCGGTTAGCTGGGGAAGATTAACGGGAGGTTTGAGATGAGACCGAAGATTTTGCTGGGGATGATACTACTCGTTGTCGGAATGATGGCGTTGTCTTATGAGGGACTTCGATACGCGAGCAGGGAAAAGGTCGTTGATCTTGGCTCCGTGCAGGTGACGGCCGAAACAACCAAAAAGATCCCCCTATCGCCGGTCTTTGGAGTGATCGCGCTGGTAGGCGGTATCGCGTTGCTGACCCGTAACACCTCGAAAGTCTAACAAGGAGCAGTGATGAAAAAAATCATGAACATGTTGTCTGCGGTGATCTGTTTCACTTTAGTTGCCCAGTTGGCAGGTTGCGGAACTTTGATCCATCCTGACCGCAGAGGACAAAAAAGCGGGAGGATTGACCCTGCCATCGCTATTTTGGATGGGATCGGCCTGTTGTTTTTCGTCATTCCGGGGCTGATCGCGTTTGCCATTGACTTCTCTACCGGAGCGATCTATCTGCCGGGCGGTCGATTGGCAAGGTTTGATCACAAGCGCACAACGGTTGCATCCATTGAGGAGATCATTTGCAAGGAAACCGGGCATAGAGTCAAGCTGACCCAAGCAAACATGCAGGTCTCCCGTCTGGAATCTCTTGAGGAGTTGAAGAAGCGTTTCGCGGAGATTTCACCGGTGGAAAAGAATATCCGTGTCGCTTTAAATACAAAATAACTGTTTTATAAAGGGGGTGAGCACACATGGCGAAGAAAAGCCGAGGGGGTCGGATGACGGCGGCGAAGCAGCGGGCCGCTAAGACGTCGGGTGGACGCGGGCTGGTGAAGAATCGTCCGGCCGGCCGAAACATTATGGTCACCTAAGTAGAAGGGAGAATACAAACATGGAGTACAGCATAGGGCGGTGGATATGGTTTCTCTTGATCGGTGGGATCATCGGTTGGTTGGCGGGCGTCATCGTCAAGGGGCGCGGGTTTGGCCTTTTGGGCGATATCGTGGTTGGGATTGTCGGGGGGCTGCTGGGCGGGTGGATGGCAAGCGTGATCGGGGTGTACGCCTACAGCTCATTGGCCGCCTTCATTACGGCGCTCATCGGAGCGGTGACCTTGGTGAGCCTTACCCGTTTCTTCAAGTTGGCCGCCTGAGAAGTTCTTAAGGCGCGATAGAGAGGCTCAAAGCCCCGGTTCAGATGCTGAACCGGGGCTTTTCCATCCGACGAAGATATCTTTAGGGCGCGTGACGGTGTATGCTTCAGGAAATAAAGACGAGGGCCAATGATCAACTTCAAAAACGAAGGCATCATTCTTGAGAGTTCGGAAAACGGATTTGACAATCAGGCCGTCTTAAATCCCGCCTGCATCGAGATGGACGGCATCACCCACCTATTTTACAGGGCCGTCCGGCGGGGAGATCTGGTTTCCTCGATCGGCTACTGCCAGCTGGAAGGCAACAAGGTTGTTAAGAGGTCGGACAAGCCGGTCCTTTTTCCCGAACAGGATTATGAAAAGATGGGGATCGAGGACCCGCGGATTGTCTTTCTGGACGGCGTTTATTATCTGTTTTATACAGTTTACGACGGGAAAAATGCCCTGTTCGCTTACGCGACAAGCACCGACCTGATCCGTTTCACCAAGCGGGGGGTCATTTCCCCCCGGATCACCTACGCGGAAGCGGCCCGTCTCTTTGGTTTTTCAAAGACCAAGATGATCGAGAGGTATTTCTTCTTTGATTCCTACATTAGAGACCGAGAGGGTGACGGCATCCTGTTGTGGGAAAAAGACGCGTTCATCTTCCCGAAAAAAATCAACAACCGGTTCGCGTTGGTCCATCGCGTGCTTCCGGGGATCCAGGTCATTTATTTCGACGATTTCAAACAGCTGACCGATGATTACTGGAGGGACTATCTCAGGAATTTGGGCGATTACGTGCTGCTCGATCCCGAGTACAGGTTTGAAAGTAGGAACATCGGAGGCGGATGCCCGCCCATTGAGACGAAGGATGGGTGGCTGTTGATTTATCACGCCGTGGAGGACTCGCGACGCGGAAGGATTTACCACGCGGCGGCGGCGCTCCTCGATCGGGCGGACCCCGCGAAGGTCATCAGCCGGCTGAAAACCCCCCTGTTTTCCCCGGCCGAACCGTGGGAAAAACAGGGTGACGTCAACAACGTCGTTTTTCCCACAGGCGCCGTGGTCAGAGAGGGCAGGCTCACTCTTTATTACGGCGCGGCGGACAAACTCATCGCGGCAAAGTCCGTCGATCTCGAGGAACTTCTGGGCGAATTGAAAAATAACCCGTGAAGGTTGTTTATTTATCCAGCTTTCCGCCTAGGGAGTGCGGCATCGCGACCTTTACCGCGGACCTTACGGGCGCCATGGATGATTTGCTCGAATCCGTCGTCGAGTCGAGAATTGCCGCGATGAACACCGATGCCGTCTCGCGCTACCACTACCCGAGGCAAGTGCTTTTTCAGATCGATCCGTATTCCGAGCGGGACTATCTGCAGACCGCCGAAAGCATCAATGGGATGGACGACGTCAAGCTGGTCAATGTCCAGCACGAGTTCGGTCTCTTCGGGGGCGGATACGGCGTAAACATCCTTTCCTTCTTGGGGGCGCTTAAAAAGCCCTCCGTCGTGACTTTCCACAGTGTTCTTCCTTCTCCGAATAGCGAGCTCCACCGCGTCGTCCGTTCGATCGCCGAGAAGGCAAGCGGCGTAACGGCGATGACGAACCTCTCGCGCGAAATACTGGTCCGCGAATACGGCATCGACGAAAAAAAGATCTCCGTGATCCCGCACGGGATCCACGCCGCGCCCTACAGCTCCAGCGCTAAGCCTAAGGCGGCTTTAGGGTTCTCAGAAAAGGTCAGCCTGTTGACCTTCGGATTCTTAAGCCGCGGGAAAGGGATCGAATATGTCATCGAGGCGCTGCCCAAAGTCGTGAAGGCAACTCCGGACCTGATGTACATCGTCTTGGGCGTGACCCACCCGAATGTCTTGAAAGAAGAAGGCGAAAGCTACCGAAATTCGCTGATTCAGAAAGTTCGGGATCTTGGCCTTTCCTCTCACGTGAGCTTTTATAACGAATATGCTTCTTTGGACAGCCTGCTTCAGTTTTTGCGGGCCGCGGACATCTACATCTCCACCTCTCTGGATCCAAACCAGGCCGTTTCAGGGACGCTCTCTTACGCGCTGGGATCCGGGAGGCCGGTTATTTCCACACCCTTCGCGCAAGCCCGGGAGATCATCACTCCGGAATCCGGATTACTGGTCAATTTCAAGGACCCAGACTCTTATGCCGAGGCGATTACGGCGCTTTTGAAAGATCCCGTCCGGAGAGAGCAATTCGGGAAGAACGCCTATTTCAGAACGCGCAACATGACCTGGGAGAACGTCGCGCTGGAGTATTCGAAGCTGTTCTCGGAATATTCCGTCGAACTTGCCGAAGTCAGCAAACACAAAAAAATCCCCCGCATCAACCTGAGCCACCTATTTCTCCTGACCGACGATTTCGGGATCATCCAGTTCTCCCAACTCTCTTTGCCGGACCTCGCGTCGGGTTATACGGTCGATGACAACGCGCGCGCCCTGATCGTTGCCTGTCTGTGCTACAGCGGCAAGCAAAAGAACCTGCTCAAGCGCGCTGAGATCTATTTGCGCTTCATCGAATACGTATTGGGAGAGGACGGTCTCTTCGGAAATTATGTGAAATCCGACAGGACGATCGACAGCGCGCTGAATCGAGATGAGAATCTTGAGGACGCGAACGGCCGGACCCTGTGGGCATTGGCGGTTGCCGCGACGGCCGAGCTCCTGCCCGACAGCCTGCGGGATAAGGCGCTCTCCCTATTCAGAAAGAGAATAGAAAAACAGGAGATGTTTGAATCGCCCAGGGCCTCGGCTTTTTATGCCAAGGGTCTCTGTCTCCTTTTAAAAGCGAAGAAGCGGATCGGCGAGAATGATTTAAATGGGGCCCTTATCCTTCATTGCGACCGGCTGGTTTCGCTTTATCGCGGCGTGTCTTCCGAGGAATGGCCGTGGTTTGAGAATTACCTGACGTATTCAAACGCGGTTTTCCCGGAGGCCCTTCTCTTAGGGCATCAGCAGACCGGCAACAGCGAGTACCTGGAGATCGGCACCAAGACGCTGGATTTCCTGATCCGGCAAACGTTCATCAACGGAATCTACGCGCCGATCGGCCAAGACGGCTGGCACCATAAAATGGGAGAGCGCCGCTATTTTGACCAGCAGCCGGAGGATGCCTCCGCAATGGCGTGCGCTCTTGCCACAGCCGCTCGGGTCACCGGCAAGGCTGCTTACAAAGAGCGGATGTATGAGGCTTTTAACTGGTTCTTAGGAGACAACAGCCTGGAGCAAGTCGTTTATGACAGGGCCACCGGCGGATGTTATGACGGCGTCGGGGAAGGGCATATTAATCTCAATCAAGGGGCCGAGTCCACCACCTCCTACCTTTTAGCAAGACTTGCTGTTGTCGCCGACCTCCAGGAATAGGGGAAACAGGGTTTTTTCATTATAATCAAGCTATGGAAACCAAGACCTTGGCGGCGCTTGCGGCGGGCAGCGTCGAGCTGTTAGAGGCGATCATGGCGGACCGCGGGCTGCTGGCCGAGCTTCCGAACGACGTGCGGATCCGGCTGCTCACAGCGGCCGGGCAAGCCTCGAAGCCTGGGCTAGCGGACCAGCAGGTGCTGTGGAGTGCTAGGCGGCGCAGGCGGCAAGAGCATCGCAAAGCGCTCCGCGCGGCCGATCAGCGTAAGCTGGACACAACGGGGATTCGCCGGCAGCGGCTGCAGCTCGTCTACACGACACCGCTGCCCGGATCCGGTGTTTCGGCCTCCCTGCCGCCGCTCCCGGCGGAAGAGTCCCTTGAGCTGCAGGAGCCGCTGGACTGTTACATCTGCAAACACCCCTATCGGCAGGTCCATTTCTTTTACGACTTGCTCTGCCCATCGTGCGCGGAGTTCAATTGGAGTAAGCGCCTTCAAACGGCCGACCTTTCCGGGCGCGTCGCGCTGGTGACGGGGGCCCGGGTGAAGATCGGCTACCAAGCGGCCATGATGCTGCTGCGGGCCGGCGCGCGGGTGATCGCGCTGACCCGGTTCCCGAAGGACGCGGTGGCGCGCTACGCCAAGGAGCCGGATTTTGAGCAGTGGGGGAACCGCCTTCAGGTGGTCGGGCTCGACCTGCGCCACACGCCGAGCGTCGAGCTCTTCGCCGCGCACCTGAAGACGGTAATCGACCGTCTCGATTTCATCCTCAACAACGCCTGCCAGACCGTGCGCCGCCCGCCGGATTTTTACCGGCACCTCATCGAGGGAGAAACCGGTTCGCCGGAGGCTTTGCCTCCGGCAGCCCGCCGCTTACTGGAGCACCACGAGGTTTTGCGCCGCCGCAGTCCCCGGACGCAGACCGTGGTGCGGGATTCGGCGCAGCTCTCGCAGCTGCCGCTGCTCGACGGGGAAGGGAAACGGGATCAGCAGCTGTTTCCCGCCGGCCAGCTGGATGCCGACTTGCAGCAGGTGGACTTGCGCAAGATCAACAGCTGGCGGCTGCCTCTGGCCGATGTGTCGGCCACCGAGCTTCTCGAGGTGCACCTGGTGAACGCGGTGGCCCCCTTCGTCCTCAACGCGCGGTTGAAACCCTTGATGCTCAAGGTCCCGTCGCGGGACAAGCACATCGTCAATGTCTCGGCGATGGAAGGGCAGTTTTACCGCGCCTGCAAGACGGACAAACATCCCCACACGAACATGGCCAAGGCGGCGCTCAACATGATGACGCGCACCTCCGCCGAGGATTACCTCCAAGACGGCATCCATATGAACAGCGTGGACACCGGATGGATCACCGATGAGGACCCCGCGGAGCTAGCGGAGCGCAAGAGGAAGACGCATGATTTTTACCCTCCGCTGGACTATGTCGACGCCGCGGCTCGGATCTGCGACCCGATCTTTTCCGGGTTCCTGACCGGCCAGCATGTGTGGGGCCAATTTTTGAAGGATTACAAGCCCGCCCGGTGGTAGAGATGCGGTATGATAATCGGCAGTTGCGATGCAGAACCTTTCCCGACGAGCCTTTGCGTTTTTCCTGTTAAGCCTTCTGGCTGGATGCGGTAAGAGCGAGCCGGTCATCAAGATCGGGTTCGTGGCCCCGCTGACCGGCGACCAGGCCGCCCACGGAAACGATATGCTGCAGGGGGCCCAGCTGGCGCTGGACCAAGCGCGCGCCGCCGGCGAGATTATTCCCGGTTTCAAGGTGGAGCTGGCCCCGTTGGACGACAACCGCAGCCCGGCGCAGGCGGTCTCCGTGGCCAAACGGTTGGCGGCCGACGCGGACGTGCTGGCGGTGGTGGGCCACCTGAACTCCAGCTGTACCAAGCCGGCTTCCGCCATCTACCACGAAGCCCGGTTGCTGCACATCTGCCCGGTCTCCTCCAACCCCGAGATTTCCCGCCAGGGATTTGACACCTTCTATCGGATCTGCCCAACCGATGACCTGCAGGGGCCCGCGGGTGCTCGTTACGCGATTCAGAAGCTTGGAGCCAAGCGGATCTTCGTGCTGGACGACATGACCACCTACGGGCGTGGGCTGGCGAACGAGTTCCTGACGTCCGCGAAGAGCCTTAACGTGGAGATCCTCGGGCATGAAGGGATCACGCAGGGAGAGAAGGATTTCACGCCGGTCCTGACCAAGATCAAGGGGTTGAACCCCGACCTGATCTACTTCGCCGGGATGTTCCCGGAAGCGGCGCTGCTGCTCAAGCAGAAGTTCAAGCTCGGCCTCACGGCCAAGTTTCTCGGAGGGGACGGCCTGTTCGAGCCGGCCCTGATCGAACTGG
>JAUSCU010000105.1 GCA_030651065.1 Candidatus Omnitrophota bacterium
ACCCTATAGGATTTCGGCCGCAAAAACACCTAACCGGAAAACGAGAAACCCCGCCACAACACTTGCAACGACATTGAGGAACGCCCTCCCGGTTTCCCCGTCCTTCATCAGGTTGGCGGTCTCCAGCATGAAGGTGGAAAAAGTGGTGAAGGCCCCGCAGAACCCGACCATCAGGAGGAGCCGTGCCGACGGCCCGAGGAGGAATTTCTCTTCCGCAAGCGCCGCGAGGAACCCGATCAGGAAGCAGCCGGTCAGGTTCACGACCAGCGTGCCGTACGGGAAACCGGTCCCCAGGACAGAATACACAGCGCCGGCCAAGAGGTAGCGCGCGAAGGTGCCGGCGACTCCGCCGGCAGCCAGCTGGATCCACTTCATCATGGAATCAATTTACCACGACCCACCTACTCCCGCTTGGGGAGCGCCTTTACCGACGTCATCACACCTCGCCATCCCAGATATAAATGCCGCTCTTTCCGCGAGGCTCCGTCACCCAGTACTCCATTTTCCCCAGCTTCCTCTCGGCCTCAAAGAAAATCCTATCCAGCCTGGAAAACCATTCTTCCAAGGTAATTTCTTCGGGCTTGATCTTTTTCTTCAAAAGAGGCGGATCCTGGCAAATACCGATAGTCTCGTTGGGCAGCCAGCCGATCGATCCGGGTTTCATCCGGCCCAACAAATCCTCAACCGCCGTTTTGTCCGACGAGGAATACTCGTGGATTTTTAAGTCGTCCGGTTCATAAAAGAAGGAACCACTGGCTCGTTTGATGCGGGGCTCAGAAAATACCACCACCCCCGGAAACTGTTCCAACCATTTTCTCCATTCCGCCAACCCCTCTTTCCGGCAAAGCACCTTTTTCTTTCTCGGCTCCAAGTCCTTCCCGACCGCGGAACCCAAGATCAGAGCAAAACCGGTCTTTGAGCCGCAGGCGGAACACTTTTTCCCCCCTTCCGAAAAGCTCTCTTCCCTGATCAGGTTTTTCCGAAGGAACTCCCCTATTTCCGGGAAGCGTTGGTCCCGAAGCAGGGGCAAATATCTCTTGAAGACCGACGGGAAAATAAGGGCACACAAAACAAGCTGGACGGAAAGAAGCGGCTTCACGTACACATGCGCGTTAAACCAGAAAAGGATCAGATAAAAGATCCCCGCCCATGCCGCGTAAAGGAAATACCTCACGCTAGTGTTGGGCTGCCAGTTGACATAACGCCTCCGCGATGGCATCCAAGCTCTTTTCTTTGCACCTTACCACGCCGGCGTTGTAGTCGCCGCCGGTCACCGGAACGCCGATGAAACAGGTGAGTCGGCAAACTTTCGAGTAGACGTCCACCTCGTCGGACTGGGAGACCGGATCGGGGCAGTCCGGGTAAAGATCGTAGGAGAGGCCCGCCAGCCCTTTTTTGAGGAACCGCTGCAGCTCCGGCTCACGGCATTTCTCGACGACGAAGTCCTTCTCCGTTGGGGTGGCGGTCACATCCACGACCAGGACAACGTCATCCGGCTTGAGGGTCTTGGCCACCTCTTTCGCCCCCAGCAACCCCTTCTCTTCCCCATAAGTCAGCTCAATCCGGACATTGCCCCGGTCCAGCTTGCCGGAGAAATAGGCCTTCATCACGGCGTACACGCCGGTGAAATTGTCCATGTGGCCCTTCAGGAGGCCGCCGGGCAGCTTCTTTAGCCGGTGGGAGGAGAAATTGGTGTCCGCGTGCGCCGAGATGACGAGCATTAGGCTTTTTGTCCTTTGAGAAGATCGTGGCCACGGAGGATCGCTTCGCAGACCATCTGAACGAGGTTCTTGAAATCCCCCAAATCTCCCTTGCCGAGCGCGAAGTAATAGGCATACCGGTCATCCAGGCGGATGAGCGCCGGCGGATAACCCTTGGACAGCAGCTGCGTCAACATGAGCAGGCGTCCCACACGGCCGTTGCCGTCGAAAAAGGGGTGGATCGCCTCAAATTCGTAATGGTCGTTCGCGATCTTGGCAACCGGCTGATGGCCGTACCGGTTGATCTCCCGGAGTAACCCTTTCATTTTAAGCGGAACCTGTTGCGCGGAAGGAAGCGCCTTTTCGGTGTTGGTCAGGTTGACATGCCCTGTCCGGTAGCGCCCCGGCAGTTTGTCATGGAAATTGTACATCACGACGGAATGGAGCTTCAGCACGTATTCCTCGTCAATCCGAAAACCTTCCCGGACCTTCTCCATGACCTCCAGCAAAGCATTGTGGTGGTTGACCGCTTCAAAGATCTCGAACGGTTCTTTGCCTTTCACTTTCTGGCCAGCAATGGCTTTTTCAGTCTCATTGATCGTCATCCGACTGCCTTCGATGGCATTGGAGTGGTACGTCATTTCCAAAAAGAACCGTTCCCGGAGAAGCTGATTTTCTTTCAGGATTTTAATTGGGTCTCCCAGAGATTTCTTCAATCCTTCCGCTACCGGGGATAGATCCACGTGTTGCTTGAATAGCTCGTCGATCCTACGAGAGGTAAAAGAGTGAGGTTTTATGTCTTTATTCAGCCAGCGGTAGACGGACAGATAGTTCACCTCCAAAAGGCGCGCCAGTTCACTGCGCTTCAGGCCTCCTTCACGGAGAAGAGCTTCCAGTTTTTCTTTGTCGGCTAGAGGGAAATGGCTATATATCATTGTTTAATTATCTCTTCATAGAAAAGTATATCATATGTAAATCATCATGATGGTGTACATGATAATTATAGACATACAGACCTAAGTCTAGGTAGAGAGGAACTTGCGGAGGACGAACTGCAGGATACCGCCATGGCGGTAATACTCCACCTCAACGGGGGCGTCAATGCGGCAGAGGGTGGTGAAGGTTTTTTCGCCGGCTTTGACCTGGATCTTTTGGCCGGGCTTCAATGAATCATCGAGCCCCTCGATGGAGTAGATCTCCTTCCCCGTCAGGCCGAGCGACCCGGCGGTCTGCCCCGGCTCGAACTGGAGAGGCAGGATCCCCATGCCGATCAGATTGCTGCGATGGATCCTTTCGAAGCTTTCGGCGATGGCCGCCTTGACCCCGAGCAGCATCGGTCCCTTGGCCGCCCAGTCGCGCGACGAACCGGAGCCGTACTCCTTGCCGGCCAGGATGATGAGGGGGATCCCCTCTTTCTTGTAGCGCTCGGAGGCGTCGAAAACCGCGGCTTTCTCCCCGTCGGGCAGATGGGCCGTCCACCAGCCCTCGGCATCGGGCACCAGTTTATTTTTAAGCCGCACGTTGCCGAAGGTGCCTCGGGTCATCACCCGGTCGTTGCCGCGCCGGGCGCCGTAACTGTTGAAATCTTTGGGATCCACGCCGAGTGAGACCAGGTATTTCCCGGCGGAGCTCTCCTTCGCGATGGAGCCGGCCGGCGAGATGTGGTCGGTGGTGATCGAGTCGCCCACGAACTCCAGCACCCGGGCACCGCGGATCGGCTGGATCGCCGGCGGCTGCTTCGGGAAATTCAGGAAATAAGGCGGTTCCTGGATGTAGGTAGATTTCGCGTCCCAGCGGTAGAGGTCCCCCTCCGCGGTCGGGATTGCCTTCCACTCCGCCGTCCCGTCGAAAACCTGCCCGTACCGCTTACGGAACGCCTCGGCGGTGACCGACTGCAGAATCGCCCGACTGATCTCTTGCTGCGTCGGCCAGATCTCTTTCAGGAAAACCTCCTTCCCCTGTGAGTCTTTTCCGAGCGGCTCCCGGGTCAGGTCCACGTCCATCCGGCCGGCGATCGCATAGGCCACCACCAGTAGGGGGCTAGCCAGATAGTTGGCCTTCACCTGCGGATGGGCGCGCCCCTCGAAGTTCCGGTTGCCGGAGAGAACGGCGGCCACCACCAGTTCTTTCTCCTTGACCGCTTTCGCCACCGGCTCCGGCAGCGGCCCGCTGTTTCCGATACAGGTGGTGCAACCGTAGCCGACGGTGTGGAAGCCGAGCTTTTCGAGATAGGGAGTAAGACCGGCCTTGTCCAGGTATTCGGTGACCACCGTGGAACCGGGCGCCAGCGACGTCTTCACGTAGGGCTGGACCTTGAGGCCTCTCTCCACCGCCTTCTTGGCCAGCAAACCCGCCCCGACCATCACGGAGGGATTGGAGGTGTTGGTGCAGCTGGTGATCGCGGCGATGACCACGGAACCGTGGTGAAGCTCGGTCCGGCCTGACGGCATCTCCACCGCCACGCTGGCGGTCAGTTGGCTAAAACCATCCTCGGTTTCAGCCGTGGCCACCTCGGACGGAACGGTCTCCGCCTGCACCTGCGGGATTTTGGCGCTGCCCCCTTCCCCCAGCCAGTTACTCAGCCGGTCGGAGTTAAGTTTCGGGAGCTTCCCTTCCAGCATCGCCACCAGCGCTTTGCGGAAACCGGTCTTCGCGTCGGCGAGGGAGACCCGGTCCTGCGGCCGCTTCGGGCCCGCCAGCGACGGCTCCACCGACTCCAGTTTGAGCTCAACCACCTCGGAGAACTCCGGCTCGGGCGAAGCGTCCGTCCGGAACAATCCTTGCTCCTTCATGTACCGCTCGGCGAGGTCAATCACCTCCGCCGGCCGGCCGGTGAGCTTCAAATATTCCAAGGTCTCCTGGTCCACCGGGAAGTAGGCGGCCGTGGCCCCATACTCCGGACACATGTTGGCGATGGTGGCCCGGTCCGGCAACGGCAGAGTGGAGAGCCCCGGCCCGAAGAACTCCACGAACTTGCCGACCACCCCCTTGGCCCGCAGGATCTGCGTGACGGTGAGCACCAAGTCGGTGGCGGTCACCCCTTCCAGCAGCCGGCCGGAGAGCTTGAAGCCGATCACAGGCGGCGGAAGCATCACCATCGGCTGGCCAAGCATCACCGCCTCCGCCTCAATGCCGCCGACGCCCCAGCCGAGCACGCCGAGCCCGTTGATCATCGTGGTGTGGCTGTCGGTGCCGACGAGGCTGTCTGGAAAAGCAACGACGGCGCCATTCTCCTTGCGGGTCATCACCACGGTGGCCAAGTACTCCAGGTTCACCTGGTGGACGATGCCGGTGGACGGAGGGACGAGCCGGAAATTGTCGAACGCCTTGCTGCCCCACTTGAGGAATTCGTATCTCTCCCGGTTGCGCTCGAACTCGATCCGGGAATTGGTGGCCATCGCGGCGGAAGAACCGATGGCGTCCACTTGCACCGAGTGGTCGATGACGAGGTCGCACGGAACCAGGGGGTTGATCTTCTTCGGGTCGCCGCCGGCCCGGGCCAGGGCCGCCCGGAGAGCCGCCAGATCCACGATG
This sequence comes from Candidatus Omnitrophota bacterium, assembly GCA_030651065.1. Classification (GTDB taxonomy): domain Bacteria; phylum Omnitrophota; class Gorgyraeia; order 1-14-0-20-64-10; family 1-14-0-20-64-10; genus JAUSCU01. The sequence goes on from JAUSCU010000105.1 coordinate 5,235, forward strand.
CAGGGAACGCCGGTGAAGTCCTGCAGCACCACGCGGCCCGGCATGAAGGGGACTTCCGATCGGCCGGGGTCTTTTGGATTCCAATGGGCCAGCCGGTTGACATCCTCGGCAGTCACCTTGAATCCATCCACATTGCGCAGCAGGGATTCGAGAAGGATCCGGATGGAGTACGGCAAACGGTCCACCCGCCCCGCCCCGGCCGCCGAAAGAGCGGCCAGGCGGAAGAGGCGGACGGTGCCGCTCTTCGTGGAAAGACTGGAGATCGCTCCGAAAGGGTCTTGCTGAGGCATCGGAAGAGATTATTTTACTACAGGAGAGGTCTTAGACGTAGATCGACAAGACGTGGTCCTCCTCTTCCACGCTCAGGATCACCTGCAGGCCGGCCTTCGGGAACGCGCCGAACAACGCGGCCCAGTGCGCGAGCGACCAGCGATCCACGCTGTGAGGCATCACACCCACCAGTTGGAGCGCCCGCAAACCCAATCCGGCGAATAGGCCGTTCCATTCGTCCCGCTCAAACCACTCGACCGACGGGGAAATCCAGGCCACCGCGTTGGACAGATCACCGGCCGCCCCCAAAAGAGACCGTGCCTCCTCCAGATCGTTCGGGAGATCGACCACTTCTATTCCCTGTTCCTTAAACAGACTTTGGACCGCCCTCGGAATCGCATTCTTCTGCGCGAAGATCCGAACCCCCTGGGGAAGCCGGGCCTCTGTCAACAATTCAGCGGCAACCTTCCGCTCCTCCAAATCCTGGGCAATTCTGAGGATTTCAGCCCGGTCGTTGGGCTGATAACCGTTCTGGATGAACCAGGCGTGCAGCGCCGCCGCTTGCCCGCCGGACACTTTCTGAACACCGATCTCCTCCAAAACTTGATCCAGGGCCGCCCGATCGGCTTGAAGATCCTCCGGGGTCTTTTTAAGATCGGAACGCTCAGCCAAGTAAGGGCCGACAGCGAGATCCACAGCCTGGATTCCTTTCCTCATCGTCTCGCCCACTTTACCGGCGCTGGGAAACAGGGCCCACCCGGCCAGAAAAACATCTTCCGCGGCGGCGGATTGAAAGTGGGCCGGCACTGAAGGATTTTCGCCGGCAGGAACCTTTTCGCGCGTCGCAAAGAACCCGCGCTGGGTTTCCAGCCCGATCTCCGCGTCATGCTCGTTCCCGATGGAGAGGATCACTGAATCAATGGGAGTACCCCGGAACACTTCTCCCAGAGGAGCGATCCTATCGGTTTCTATCAACCGGCCGCCACTCATCTCATTTTCCGATAGAACAAGGCCTCCAGCATGCTCCCCTTCAATCGAATGGCCGCGCAAAAGGAACCGCATCCGGATCCGGGCCTTGTCCAGCCGGGTCCCGAACTGTTTCAGCTTCTCAGCTGGATTGCCCTGAAGGGTTCCCGTCTTAGGATGCCCGAACAACAAACGGTGCAGGCGCTGTTCCGCCGCCGCTTCATCCAGAATGCTCCAGCCCATCACCACGGCCACCCTGTCGAGCTCTTCCCGCAAATCCTCCAGGTCGATGTACGGCGCCAGCGCCTCCAGCTCTTTCGGATCAAACGCCTTCTGGTCCGGCCCGCGGCGGGCCACCCAGTAAGCGTTCCGGGTGGATTCCACTCCCACCGTCTGTTCCCAGGCCCAATCCAGCGGAATCAGGAATTTCTCCAGTTTTGCCTTGCGCAACGCTTCACGCAACTCATCGACATCCACAGTCCGGCCCACGCCGGGCCGGTAAAAGCTCAAATTGCGCCGAAGCTGCGATTCATCGGGAAGGTACCTTTTAAATTCCCTCAATATCTCCTTCCATTCCTCCGGCTTCAACATGCGGACGAACCTCTCGACCGCCTCGTAATCCCGCCGGTGGATCGCGTAATGGGTGGTGTCCACAGTGACGTTCCCCATGCCGATCCATACGGTAGTCTTTCCCAGCTGAGAATCCAGATCCTTCTGAACCGGATCTCCCTGGTAAAAGGCCACAAGGTCCTTCGCCTGATACAATCCCGGAAGATTGGGGCGCTCCCCGGGAATTCCCAGAGGCTTGGAGCCCTCCGCTCCGACCGCCACGACCACCGCGCTGAATCCCAGCTCCCGCAATTGTTCCAGCGTCAGGTCGCCGCCTTTTCCGACCCGGACGTTCCCGTAATAGTGAATACCCGGCGTCACCACCGCAGGCCCCAACGACTTAAAGCGGTAAGCCATCTTCATCGGGGCTTCTTTGTCCGGGTAAACACCGTAAACCGCCAGCCCGCCGTAAGGGGCGGCCTCGTTAAACAGCGCCACCTCATGGCCCAGCGCGCGCAGACGCTCCGCCCCGGCGATCCCGGCCGGACCCGCGCCGATCACCGCCACCCAATGCCGCGGCTCCTCCTCCACCCCGGCGGCGGGATCCAACCGTGATTGCTGTATCCCAAGCGCCTGTCGAGCGATCTTCCACTCCGGCAAGGGATTCCCCTGGCTTGCCATGGACCGGAGACCATCTCGAATCTCATGGTTCTGGAGAAAGAGCTGGGCAAACCACTCTCCTTGAAAAAGCATCTCTCCCCCACGCATCCAGAAAATCCGGGCTGGAGGAATCCTCAAGGAAGGCGCGGTTGAAAGATACGGTGATCGTTGTTGGTTCAAGACCTGGATACCGAAGAACCCTTCAGGAGAAAGCGGTATCCCAAGGGCATACCAACTTTGGCCATCCCCGCGACCCAATGGAGAATCGGGCGGCTGGAAACGAAGATCCAAATCGGCGTAAGGTGACAAATACCCTTCCGTCATACTTCCGAAAAACCAAGCTTCCGAAGTTCCGTTCAAAAGCTGACCCACCCTGGAGGCATCCCAACTGGGATCAAACTCTCGAATCCCGATCGCAGGCTGCCAAAAAGAGGTGGCGGCTCGTTCTGACAACGCATTCAAAGAAGAGAACACCTCTTCTTTTGTGAATGGAAGGAACAACAGATTATAAATTTTCCTGGCCAGCAGCTCCCCAGAGAGAGGCTGGCCCATCTCTGGATTCAGATTCTCGGAGAAAAGGGCTTCCGCCTGCTCCATGCGATATTGGAGCGCGCGCCTCCAATAAAAAAACTGAGGATCTGTTTTATCCAAAACCAAAGCCAGTCGCTCGGAAATAATCGCCGGGGAAAACCCCTCCGGTTGTCTCCGCCACCGATGAAGCACCTCCAACGCTCTTTTTAGCCTTTCGTTTTTCTCTTGGTCAGGATTTAGAATTCGATCGAACTCGTTTACGTTTCGGTCCCTCTCCTCCAGCCCGGAGCGGCCTGCGGAGTTTAAAAGGTGCTGCAAAGCATCCACGACCTTCTGCTCCGCGGCGGCAGATGAAGCAAAACTCTCAACCGGAACCTGAATCCGGCGGCTTCTTTCCCTCAGGGTCAATCGAAACTCCCCTCTGGGAAACATCAGCAGCACTTCGGGCACATCCATCCAGTCGGCCAAATGGGTCGTGCCGGTTTGAACGTCCAGCAAAGCGCCGCCGGTCTCCTTCGCAAGAAAGAGGATCGCTGCAAGAGTCAACGGCCCTGCTTCGGTCAGACCGACCGCTTCCAGATCGAGGATTTCTGCGCGCCGGTTCGGCAACGAGGCCAGATATTTCTGGAGATCGATAAGCTGGCTGTAAGGCTCGTCGAGCTTTTTCCAAGAAAAAGGTCCCGGATTAAGCACCACCGCAACGTCCGATTCCAAAACGATTTTTTCCAACAAAGAAAACCATGCTTCTTTCGCGTTTTCATGGATGAAGGTTCCATAAGTCCAGTAACCGTTCATCGATTTAAAAGGATTGACGACCAATAGCGGCTTCGATCGGGTTGCGCCGGATTCCACCAGCCGGCGCCGCCAGCGGCGAATCTCCTCCTGCAATTCATCGCTAAATTGCTCCTCCGTCAGAAAACTCGAAGGCGTCTCGAGCGAGATCTGAAATCCAAGCTTTTTGAGGATACTTCTCTGTCTGTCCTGGGTTCTCCACTGTCCGGGGTCCGAAATTTGAACTGCGCTGTTTTTGCCTCGCTTCTCAAACCGGATATTGGTTTTTCCGTAGGTGGTATCCCATCCAAAATTATCCAAAACCAGCAGCGAACCGTTTCGCGCTTCCTTCAAGGCGTCATCTACGTATCCTGTTGTGATCACCAGGGTGTCCGGCACCAAAATTTCATCTGGCAGAGAACGGGCGTCTTTGAAATCTCTGCGAATGAGCGTCCGCCCCTCCGGGGCCCGCACCAGCGGCGCCGCCGTGTCCACATCCAGAACCAATTCGGCCTGTGGAAAAGTGGTCCAAATGGAAGGGAAAAGTTCCATCAGATTCAGAACCGGTTGACTGAGTCCTTGGCTATGGTCCATCCAAATAATCCGGCGAACCTGGTTTCGAAACTCCGGGGTGAGAATCGGAGAGAGAGGCGGCTCCTCCAGCCCTCCGCGCAAAGCGGTTAACTGCTCAAACAGGGGGTCGAGCGCATCGTCCATCTGCTGAAGGAAACCGGCATAATTCGCGCCGTCAGGGATGACTCGCAGATTACCCGCGCGGGTCAGGGATTGGTGCTTCGGACCCAGCAGATCCTGGAACGTCACCACACGGTCCATAATCTTCTGGACCTGATCGTCAGATAACGTCTCTTTGAGTTTGGTTCTCAGATGATTCGGGTGATAGTGGCTTGTCACGAGGATGAGACCCGACCCCTCCAGTAATTCCTGGGAAGCGGCTCGCGGTTTTTTATCAGCCAATTCCCGTATGAGCGGCATAGGAATGCCGGCCGATTGAGCCTGACTCGACAATGCCTCGATATAGTTCTCTTGATCCGTCTGAATCTCCTCTCCCCTTATCCAGGGCAGGACCGCTGCCGACTCGACCCGAAACCCCTGGATCGCTTGTTTCTGCAGAAAATCCTTCAAGAGCAACTCCAGAGCAGGAGAGCGTTCCAGGTTCTGGTTGCACAGGAAACAGATTTGAAACGGCTGGTCCGCGGACCGCCCGGCGGCCGCCTCCAAGAGCCGAGCCACCCTTTCCTGCCCGGGCTCCTCCAGCCCGGAGAGAGCCAAGGCCTGCCGGACCTGGTCGGTGGTGATGGCCAACGAAGAGCCGCGAGGGAGCACCAGAGAGACCGAGGTGGGGTGCCAGAAGGTGTCCTGCGATTCGGGCGAGTCAGCCGCGAAAAGTTCCAGGAGCCTTATCAAATCGCTTCGGTACGACTGCAGCCAGGCGTGCAGAGGCCGGATCAGCTTGCGCATCCGGGACTGCAAATGGGGAGGCGCCTGGTCCACGATCTCCTGCAGGCGCTGCTCCTGGAAATCGTGCACGGTCTTTACCAATCGCTGAAGCTCATCCAGATGGAGCCGGCCCAAAAGCCGGTTGGGATCCAACTCAAACAGATCGTCCGGGCCCGGAGCGGGCTGATCCCAGTAATTGATCGCCAGGGCCAGGGCAAACGTACCGATATTCGCCGCCTTAGGATTAAACGCCTGGTCTCCGTCGAACATCATCCGGGTGCTGGAGCCGCGGATCGGTCCGAAATTCTTTTCCCGAAAATCGTACATTCTCAATAAAACCGCGATCCCGAAATCCCGGGTAAAAGCGGCGTCCGGATCCAACTCCAGCACCGCCTCTCGGTCCTCGGGCGAATAATCCTCGCTCAGTTCCACCAGATAAATATCATCCGGATTAGCCACCCCGTAAAACTCGGCCAGCCGGCGGCGCTCATCGGAATCCGGGATCACCACGTCGGTCACGTCCCCGCCCAGCTGCCGGGCCAAATGGGAAAACAGGTACTCGCGGGCGGGGTCATCCTTCTCCGGCCAAGCGGTTTGTTCGGATGGGGTTTCCCACTTCACAAGGTAGTGCTGACCCTGTTCCGACTTATCAGCCGGCTTCTTATAAAGCAAACGGCGTTCAAATTCCTGGATTTCGGAATCGGTTAGAGATAGCCAGAAATCCGGAACGGTCGCCAGCGAAACCACCTGGTATGGAAAATTACCCGGCAGTTCCGGTAAATCGAGTTCCTCCAGCCCCGCGAGGCTGGCGGTTTCATCCGATCTCCTTGCAGCCGTTTCCAGTAAAACGGGGTCGGTGGTTGTCAGAACCTGCGCTCTCCTTTCAATAAGCGTGGAGATGAAATAGCGCTGGCTCTGCGATCCGGCAATGGGGCGGTGGGTCCCATCCACCGGCTGAAGGAATACCACGGCGTGGTTACCTCTGCCTTTTCTCGAAACAACGATGGCACGGAGACCGGGTAAATCATTTGGATTAGGGACAACAATGATTCCAGCTTCGGCATTGCTTTTCGTGAGAAGAACCACCTCCGTCTTTTCTTTGGAAACCGCAGGGGCAGACGGTAGATGCAAATAACCAGCGATTAGCTCATCACGTTTTTTGATGTTTTGATAAAAGAAGCCCATTTGATTGCCGAGATTCCGCACCGTGATAAAGCTTGGGTTTTGACCATATTGCCCTTGGCTGACAAGAACCTGGGACAGCTGAAAGTTCCCATCCTTTGGAATCAGGAGGGTACCCGGCCCCAGATCGGTATCGGCCCCAATCGGCTGCGGCTCCTCCTCCACCCCGGCGGCGCTGACTCCCATAAAGCTTAGAAGATCTGAGCCGCGGACCCAGTTCATGCCCGACAACTGACTGGACGGTATCCTTTTTTCAGTACCGATAAGATTCCGGACGGTGCCTGCGGGGCGTCCGATGACCCGGGCTGCGGTTTCCACGGAATACAAACGGTCCGAGCGAATCTGGCTGACTTTTACCGGCCTTGGGGACTCCATTTCCCGCCAGATGACGGGCAGATCCAGCTGACGAACGGCAAAAAGCTTCCAGACGGCCTCCAAAGGATGGGGGGTTTCCTGATGCCAAAGTCCAAGTTCAAAAACAGCCCGGAGCGCTTGTTTCTGGTACCCATACATTTTCCCGCTGGGTTGGTCCCGAAACCGGTCCTGCACCGCCTGATAAAGCAGCACGCGACCTCTTCCAATCCGGTTGGAAGCGGCCTGGATCTCTTGTTTCAAACCGGCATATCCCTTACCGGTGATGAACCGGCCCCCATCCAGAGTCACCCAGAGGGGATACCCGCTGTACCAGGGAGCGGAGCTCTTTTCTCCAGCCCATCGATCAAATTGCTGAGACGAAATTCTCATCTCAGCTCGGAACCGCCTAGACGTGACAAACCCGCCGACCTCGTTCCGTAATTTTCCCCGGAGCCGGGCTACCAGTACCAGCTCCAAAGCCTCCCCCCGATCCAAACGCTCCTGCTCGCCGGGCCGATGGATGACGTTAGCTTTCATTTTCTCAGCGAAAACCAAATCCCGAACGGTGGTGTAACTCACCCCGAGGGCATCCTTCAAGGCAGAGATCGTATACTCCGCTCGGTTGAGCCGCTTGGAGAACTCCGCCAGGATGGAAACCTCCCACCCAGGAACCGAACCCTCCTGGTTCAGGTAGAGAAAACCTCTCTGGTTCAGGCGGCGGATGGTCTGAGGGGGAAGTTGGGTCAGGAGAGGAATTCTACTCAACGGATAATTCCTGTTTTCCTCGATCCTGGGAAACGCTTGCGGAGCGACAACTTCCGGAATGGTCCGCAGCTCTTGCTGGGAAAGGGTTTCGAGAGCATCCATCGAAAGCCGGGTCGGATCCCATTTGGCCATTCGAAACACCACCCCCGGCCTCAACTGCTTGAAATGGACCCACAACTCCCCCTGCTCATCGACCACAGGCAGGAGCCGAATCACCTGTCTTTGATAGCGGGCCGGCAGACTCGCATTGATGCTCTTGAGCCGGCCGGCGTCGGGAACGAACATCAACGCGATGGAACCGTTCTGTTCGTTTCCTAACACACGGATATCTATTCCATCGGCCCAGACGCGGAGATGGTTCCGAATTTCCAGAAGGGCGGCGGACCGCTGCTCCGGCCGGGTTTGCGCGATATTCCTCAGCAGGACTCGCCAGCGCCGGACGTCTCTGCGAGGGGCTTCCCGAAGCAGCACCGCCTGAGCCAGAATCCAAGTTTTTCCACGGCCCTGCAGAATGGCGTACTCCTGGCTGGAAGACAATTGGGAGAGCAGTTCGTTCAGGGCCGGCTCGTCCGGTTTCCGGGGAATATCCAGATCGGCCAGCAAGCCGGACTGGCGGCGGGTATCCACCACCCGAACGGAAAGAGCCCGCGGTGTCTGCATCAGGTGCTCTTTAATATCCTCCCATTCCAGACGAGACCTCACAACGGTCAACCCGTTGAGGAACGAAACCGGATCGGGATACCCTGAAAGCTTTGAATCCGCTCTCCGCTCCTCCACCCCGGCGAGGGATTCTTCTACTCCGGCGAGGTCGGAGTGCGGGCGCAGCGCGCAGGCAGGGCTGGGCAGAGCAAGGACCAACGCCAGGAAGCTGGCAATGAAAATCCGAGGCAACTTGTTCATGGAGTGATAGTTAAAGTGTGGCTGAAAAGGCAGGATTAAATCAAGTAAAATAACTAAATATTAATACGTTAACTAACGAATCTAGGCGAAGTCGAGGAAGATTTCGTCCAGGCGGGGGATCCCGCTGGACTCGGACTGGTCCACGACGCCGCGGATTCGTTCCTCGAAGGTTGGGCGGTCGTTCTCGTAGAAGAGGCCAAGATAAATCTTGTCCTCTTTGAGCGCCAACTCGAACGCCTTGGAGCGGTCCTTCACGTCGTGGGTCTCGGGGATCGCCGCCAGCTGGGGCGGGAGATCTTTGTAGGTGTTGTAGAAGGTGATGCAGGGGGAGATGACATCAATCAGCGAGAAGCCGCGGTGGTTCATGGCCCGCGTGATCAGGGCCTCCAGCTCCTTGTTCTTTCCGGAGTAGGCGCGCGCGACAAAGGAGATGTCGTACGCCAGCGCCATCGCGATGGGGTTTAAAGGGGGCTCGATGGTGCCGTACGGCGAGGCGGCGGTCTTCATGCCCAGCGGGCCCGTCGGAGAAGCCTGCCCTTTCGTGAGCCCGTAGGTGCCGTTGTCCATCACGATGTAGACGATCGAGGGGTTGCGCCGCGACATGTGCGGGATGTGGCCTCCGCCGATCGCGAAGGCATCGCCGTCGCCGCCCACCGCCACGACGGTGAGATCGGGATTAGCCACCTTGATGCCGGTGGCGATCGGGAGGACCCGCCCGTGCACCGTGTGAAAGCCGTAGCTCTTCACATAGGGGGGCAGCCGGCCGGAACAGCCGATGCCGGAAACAAAGACCGTGTTCTTCGGATCCACGTCCCGCGCGGACAGCGAATTGCAAAGGGCGTTCAAGACCCCGAAGTCGCCGCACCCGGGACACCAGACCGGCTCAATCTTGGTCTTGTACTGGGCGGCCGTCATCTTAGACATGGATCTTTGAAGCCTCCTTGATTTTGTTCACGATCTCGCTCGGCGTCCAGGGAATCCCGCCCCCCTTGGCCATGGAGATCACGTCAATGTTTCGGTTGCCGTTGGCCAGATGCGCTTTGAGCAGAGTGGCGAACTGCCCGGAGAAGTTGAGCTCCGGAACGATCACGCGCTTCACCCCCTGCGCCAGGTACTTGTTGATGATCTCCGACGGAAACGGCCAGAGGATCTTAGGGTGCAAGGCCCCGACCTTGAGCCCCTCCTTATTCGCGATATCGACCGCTTCGCGGATGACCCCTTCCCCGGACCCCCAGCCGATCACCGCCACTTCCGGTTTCTCAAGGCCGTAGGTCTTAACGATCCAGGGAAGCTTCAAGACCCCCTGCAGTTTCTGGTACCGCTTGTTCATCATTTTGTTGTGGTTGGCCGGCTCGTAGTTGAGCTCCCCCGCCTCGGTGTGCTCAATACCGGTGGCGGAGTAGAAGGCGTCTGGCATCCCCGGAACCGCCATCGGCGAGATGTTGTCGGGCGTGATCTTGAACCGCTCGTAGTGGGCCATCTCCTCAGCGGTCGGCTTCTTCCGGTCCACCACCTCGATGCCGAGGACGTCGGGCTTCAGGAGCGAGGCCTCCCGCTGCGCGAGCCCCTGGTCGGTCAGAACGATCACCGGTGTCTGGAACGTCTCGGCGATGTTGAAGGCCCGGATCATGCCGTAGAAGCAATCCTCCACGCTGGTCAGGCCCAACACCACGCGCGGCGCCTCTCCGTGCCCGGCGTAAATGGACATCATCAGGTCCGCCTGCTCCATCTTGGTCGGCATGCCGGTGGAGGGGCCGGCCCGCTGCGCGTTCACGATCACCGCCGGAAACTCCGCCATCACAGCCAGGCCCAACATCTCGGTCATCAGCGAGAACCCGGGACCCGAAGTGGCCGTCATCGCCTTCTTGCCGGCGAACGAGGAGCCGAGCACCACACCGAGTGCCGCGATCTCATCCTCGGTCTGGATCACGACGCCGCCCACCTTCGGCAACTCTTTGGCCAGGAACTCCAGGATCGAGCTGGCCGGCGTGATCGGGTAGCCGGCGTACACCCTAAGCCCCGCCGCGATGGCGCCGAGGCTCAAGGCTTCGTTGCCGGCGAGGACCAGCCGCGGCTGCCGGCCGGTCGGCTGCACCTGCACCTTATCCTGCTTCTTGAGGTTCTCTTTGACGTACTTGGCACCGGCTTCCAGCGCCTTGAAGTTCTTTTCGAGGACCGCCTCCCCCTTCTTTCCGAATTTTTCGCGGATCAGCTCCTTGAACTTATCTTGGGGGACTCCGAACAGCTCGCTTAAACTCCCAAGCGACACCATGTTCTTGGTGAGCCGGACTCCGATCTCCTCCATGGCGATCTTGTTGAAGGGGATCGGGTACTTGATGGTGCGTGTGTCCTCGTCCGGAAGGAAATCGGTGTTGTCGAAGACCAGAACGCCGCCGTCCTTTAATTCTTTGTAGTGGCGGTCGTAGGCTTCCTTATTGAAAGCGAGCAGCACGTCCACGCCGTCGCCGCGGGAGAGCAGAATATTCTTGTCGGCCACGCGCACCTGGATCATCGCGTGCCCGCCCTTGATCTCGGCCGGGTAGGAACGGAAGGTGTAGATTTCAAGCCCGGAGCGGGCGCAAGCGGTCGTGAAGAGCTCACCCGTCGAGATGACCCCCTCCCCGCCCTCCCCGCCGAACCGGAATACGTAGTCGCTCATAAGATCAATTATACCATCAACTTAAGTCGTTTGCCGCAGCCAGGACAGGGTCTCCCCAGCGAACCGGGTGAGGCTCGGGGTCCAGCCAGCCGTGCACCACCTCGGCCTTAGGCTGGCTGATCTCCATCATCCGCTCGATGCAGAGGATCGCCCGCCGGGCGATTGCCGGCTCCACGGTCACCGGGTACTCCAACGTGATCAAGGAGCGGAGCACCTTCTCCAGAGTGTTCTGCTGCATGTGGGAGCAGGTGGCGTGCTCGCTCGCCGGCAGGAAGATCTTGTCCGGGTTCTCCTTGCGCATCCGGTAGAGAATCCCATTTTCGGTAGCGATGATGAACCGCTTGGACCCCGACTCCTTGACGTGCTTCATCATGCCGTCGGTGGAGAGAATCTTGTCGGCCAAGTCCATCTGTTTGGTGAGGCAGCCGCACTCCGGGTGCATCAGGAATTCGGCGTCGGGGTGCTGCTCCTGCAGCTTCTCGATGTGGGCCGGGTCAATCACCGCGTGGGCCGGGCAGTACCCTTTCCAGAGCTCGATGTTGCGGCCGGTCTTGGCCTTCAAGTAGGAACCGAGGTAGAAGTCGGGAACGAAAAGGATCTCCTTGTCCGCCGGGATCGCGTTGATTACCTGCTCTCCGTTGGCGGAGGTGCAGCAGTAATCGCATTCCGCCTTCACGGCGGCGGCGGTGTTGATGTAGCAGACCGCGACGCCGTCTCGGTGCTGCTGCTTCCACTTGCGCACCTGCCCCGGCATGATCATGTCGGCCAACGAGCAACCGGCCGCCAGGTCCGGCACGATGACCTTTCGGTCCGGGCAGAGCATTGCGGCGGTCTCCGCCATGAAATGGACGCCGCAGAAGAGGATCACCTCCGCGTCGGTCCTCACGGCGAACTGCGCCAACTTCAGAGAATCGCCGGTAAAATCGGCGACATCCTGGATGCGGCCCTCCTGGTAGTTGTGGGCGAGGATCACCGCGTTGCGGCGCCCCTTCCACTCCAACACCTGTTCGGCCAGCATCGTCTGTTCCATCAGATCGTGATCGGCTTCGGCCGCTCCGTTGTTTTCTTGCCGTCGGCATCGGTGACGCCGATCAGCTGCGAGATGTGCATGGAGCAGAACTTCGGTCCGCACATCGAGCAGAAGGCGGCCGACTTATAGCCATCCTGAGGCAAAGCCTCGTCGTGGTACTCCTGGGCCCGCTCGGGGTCCAGCGACAGCGCGAACTGCTGCTTCCAATCGAAATTGAACCGGGCCCGGGAAAGAGCGTCGTCCCGGTCGCGGGCGCCGGGCCGGTGGCGCGCCACGTCGGCCGCGTGGGCGGCGATCTTGTAGGCGATGATGCCGGTCCGGACATCCTCGGCGTTGGGCAGCCCCAAGTGCTCCTTCGGGGTGACGTAGCAGAGGAGGCTTGAGCCGTACCAGCCGACCATCGCGGCGCCGATCGCCGAGGTGATGTGGTCGTAGCCGGGCGCGATGTCGGTGACCAGGGGGCCCAGCGTGTAGAACGGGGCGCCGTGGCAGAGCTCCTGCTGTTTCTTCACGTTCATCTCAAGCTGGTCCATCGGGATGTGGCCGGGACCCTCGACCATCACCTGCACGTCATGCTCCCAGGCCTTGAGCGTCAACTCCCCAAGCGTTTTGAGCTCCGAGAACTGCGCGGCGTCGCTGGCGTCGGCCAAACAGCCGGGCCGCAGAGAATCGCCGAGCGAGAAACTGACATCATACTTCTTGAAGATCTCGCAGAGCCGGCCGTAGCCGGTGTAAAAGGGGTTCTCCTTGTCGTGCGCGATCATCCACTGCGCCATAAGAGACCCGCCCCGGCTGACGATGCCGGTGATCCGGTGCTGGACGAGCGGCAGGTACTCCCGCAGGATGCCGGCGTGGATCGTCATGTAATCCACCCCTTGCTTGGCCTGCTCCTCGACCACTTCGAACAGCAGCTCTTCCGTAATGTCCTCGACCCGCTGCACCCGCTGAACCGCCTCGTAAATCGGGACCGTGCCGATCGGGATCGGGCTGTGGCGCAGGATCGCCTCGCGGATCTCATGGATGTTGCCGCCGGTCGAGAGGTCCATGGCCGTGTCGGCGCCGTACTTCAGGCAGGTTTCCAGCTTCTTCAGCTCGGTCGCCACATCGGAGGTAACGGCCGAGTTGCCGATGTTGGCATTGATCTTGCAGGTGGCGGCCAGCCCGATCGCCATCGGCTTGATTTCCGGGTGGTTCACGTTGGCCGGGATGATCATGCGGCCGGCGGCCACTTCCTTTCGGACGAGCTCCGGGTCCAGGCGCTCGGTCGTGGCGACCGCCTTCATCTGCTCAGTGATCCTGCCCTCGCGGGCGAAGTGCATTTGCGTTACGTTGCGATCAGCCATTTTTCTCCCTCAAGAGAGCCAGGAATTCCATGCGCGTCTTCGGGTCCGTGCGGAACGTGCCCAGCATCGAGCTGGTCACCATCCGGGTGTTCTGTTTCTGAACGCCCCGCATCATCGTGCAGAGGTGCTGCGCCTCCATCACCACGGCCACCCCTTTGGGGTTCAGGTTCTTCTTCAGAGCGTCGGCGATCTGCGTGGTCAACCGCTCCTGCACCTGCAGACGGTGCGACAGCGCGTCCACCAGCCGCGGGATCTTAGAGAGCCCCAAAATCTTTCCGTCCGGGATGTAGGCCACGTGGCACTTGCCGAAAA
>JAUSCU010000026.1 GCA_030651065.1 Candidatus Omnitrophota bacterium
TGGCCAGCGCCGCCGCTGCCTGGCGTTCAAGCTCTTTCGGGTAGCTCTTGCGGTTCTTGTAGTAGTAGGTGCAAACCTCGGTGGTGATCGTGAAACCGGGCGGCACCGGCAGCCCGATCCGGGTCATCTCGGCGAGATTCGCCCCCTTGCCGCCCAGCAGCGCCCGCATCGTGGCGTTGCCGTCCGTTTTTCCGGCGCCGAAGAAGTAGACGTATTTCAATTTTCCAGCGTTCCCGGCAGAGACAGCCGGCCCAGATCGGCGAAGGCGCCCGCGAGTGAGCCGTGGATCTGCTTGAGGAGCGCCAGCCGGTTTCGCCGCAGCGCTTCGTCCTCGGCCATCACGAACACCTTCTCGAAGTAGGCGTGCACCGCCGGATAGAGGCCGCTGTAGATCCTCGTCGCTTCCTCGTATTGCCGCCGTTCCAGCTGTTCCTTCACTTGGGGCGCTATGCGGTTCCATGTTTCCCACAGCTCCTTTTCTTCAGGTTCCTTCAAGATCGCGGGATCAACCGCGTCGGGCAACGGCAAGCCCTTGACGCTTTTAACGATCCGGCCGGTGCGATCGGCCACCTTCGCGGCCGCTTCCAAGATCTTCCGCTTCCCATCACCGGAGCCGGCCCACAGGCGCCGCAGCAACTGCAGCCGTTCCCAGGCGCCGGCCAAGTCGTCGTCGCCGGCAGCCAATATCGCCGCCACCAGCTCCCGATCCCCCGGGGCTTCCCGCGTTGCTAGCCACTCGAACCGCTCCCTCAAGAAGGCCCGCAACTCTTTCTTGAGGGTCTTAGGATCGAGCGTGATCCGGGCGCCCCATGATTGTATGCTCTCGTCGAAGAGCCTGTCAAATGAGAGCCCGACGAACGAAACCCCCTTGGGCGGCTCGATTAAGATGCGCACCAACCCAAGCGCCAGCCGCCGCAGGCCGTACGGATCGGCCGATCCGGTGGGCTTCAACCCCACCCCGAAATAGCCGGCCAGCGCGTCCACCCGGTCAGCCAGACTGATAAGCGCTGCCAGCGGAGTCGTGGGGACCGGGTCCTTCGCCGCGCGGGGCCAGTATTGCTGCGCGATCGCCGCGGCCACTTCCGCCGGTTCCCCGTCGTGGCGGGCGTAATGCCCGCCGATAGTCCCCTGCAAGGCGGGGAACTCCCGAACCATCTGAGTGACCAGATCCACCTTGGCCAACCGGGCAACCCGGGAAATCCCCTCAGAGGAGAGGCCCGTCATGGAAGCGACCGAGGCCGCGATCTTTTCCAGGCGAGGAATCCTCTCCGCCACCGTTCCGAGTTTCTCGTGGAAAGAGACCCTCTCCATCTGGGGAACTTTCGCCTCCAGCCGGGTCTTGGTGTCTTCCTTGTAAAAAAAGCGGGCGTCGGTGAAGCGGGCCTCGATGATCCGGTCGACGTTGGCCATGACGCCGGCCGGGTTTTTGGGCTTTCCTTCCAGCACCGCCAGGAAATGCGGCAGAAGCTTGCCGGAGGTCGCGGATCGGATGCTGAACAGCTTCAGGTGCTTCGCCATCGAGGTCTGCAAAACCTCCGGCGGCAGCTCCAGATACTCCGGCCGGAAGGAGCCCACCGCCACCACCGGGTCCTCCGCGAGGAAGGTGACGGTGTTCAACAGCCACTCAAACTCCTCGGTAGTCTCGTCCGGCAGGCGGCCGCGGAGTTTATTAGCAGCGGCTTCCAGTTTCACCCGAAGAGCTTCCCTCTTGCCTTCCAGAAGCTGAACTTTGAGTTTCGGCAGCAGCGAAAAATAAGCGGAGGCGCTCAAGACGGCGACCGGCTTAGCGCCAAGCCTGCGGTTAGGAAAGGTTTGCCGGCCGGCGTGCAGCAATCCAAAAACCACCGGCACGACTTGGGGACCATAAAGCGCGATCAGCCAGCGGATGGGCCGGGCAAACCGGACCCCCGATTCATCCCAGCGCATCGTCTTCGGAAAATGGATTCCCTGGATGAGCTCCGGCACCGTCTCGGCCAGGATCTTCGCGACCGGCACATCATATTCGGCGAAGAGGACTTCCCCTTTGGGAGTCTGTTCCCGCGTCAGCTGCGTTACCTTGAGGTTGTGCTTCTGAGCAAACGCTTCGGCGGCGCGGGCGGGCCTGCCCTGCGCGTCAAACGCCACCTGCACCGGCGGGCCTCTTTCCTTCTTTTTCACAACCGGCTCCACCGCCGTCAGGCGCAGGACCAGGCGGCGGGGCGTGGCAAAGGTGAAGACCTCTTTCCACTTCACGCCGGCCCCGGCCAGGACCGCCGTGTCGAAGACAACCGGCAGGTAGTCGGCAGGTAGTTCCTCGCAGCCGATCTCCAGGAGAAAATCGTTACTCTTCATTCGGCTCCAAGCGTTTTAAGTAGGCCTCCGCGCAGCGCTTGGCGGAGTTCCGGATGCCGGCGATCAAGGTGGGCCGCTCGTTGACGCTCACCGCGCCGCGGGCATCCAATAAATTAAAAGCGTGGGAGGTCTTGAGCAGCTGCTCGTACGCCGGCAGGACCAGCCCCGCCTCCAGCAGCTGCTTGGACTTGGCGGTGGCGGTGTCGAACGATTTGCGCTGGAACTCCACGTCGGCATGCTCGAAGTTGTAGGTGGAGCTTTCGATTTCGTCCCGGCGGTGGACGTCGCCGTAGGTGTGGTCCTTGTTCCACTGCAGAGCGTAGAGGTCCAGCTTCCCCTGCAGGAACATCGCGATCCGCTCCAGACCGTAGGTGATCTCCGCCGAGATCGGGTTCATGTCGATCCCGCCCACCTGCTGGAAGTAGGTGAACTGCGTCACCTCCAGCCCGTCCAGCCAGACCTCCCAACCCAAGCCCCAGGCGCCCAATGTGGGGGATTCCCAGTCGTCCTGCACGAACCGGACATCGTGCGCGGCGAGATCAATCCCCATCGCTTCGAGGCTCTTCAAGTAGAGGGCCTGCACGCCGGCCGGCGAGGGCTTCAGGATCACCTGATACTGGTAGTAGCGCTGCGCCCGAAGCGGGTTCTCGGCGTAGCGGCCGTCGGTCGGCCGGCGGGAAGGCTGGACAAAGGCCACCTTCCACGGATCGGGCCCGAGCGCCTTGAAGAAGGTGAGCGGATGAAACGTCCCTGCCCCCATCTCCATGTCGTACGGCTGGGCGATCAGGCAGCCGTAATCGGCCCAGAACCTCTCCAGCCGGAGGATCAGTTCCTGAAAGGTAGCAGCCGGTTTCACGCGGCGTTGTCCAAACCCAGAGAGAGGAGGAACGACCGGCTGCGGAGGTCCCGTTCGAGCGCGCCGCGGAGCAATCCCTGCAGCGCGCGGCGCAGAGGCAGTTCGGTTTCACGGGCCAAGCGGAGTCCGGCCGCCTGCGAGAAGGGCGTGTTCAGCAATTTCTGGAAGGCTTCCGATTTGGGCAACAGGCCGCTGGCCCTCAGCAGATGAATTTCCAGAAAGCGGGTGAGCGCGGGCGGGTCGGCACCCGGAGATTCCAACCCCTTGAGGACGGCGAGCAGCGCCTCGAAGATCCCGGGGTGGGGGTCGGCGACGCCGGTCATCTCATCCACCAGATCGAGGCAATAGGCGGCGTAGGCGGTGAGGGTGAGGTCCCGCCGGATCGCCTCGAACCCATCGATGAGATCACAAGCGCTCACCAGAACCCAGGGGGAGCGGCGCCGCTCGTAGAGGATGACCGCCTGCAGCGTGAGAGGCTCCAGGTACCAGGGGACCGCCGCGCGGCCGCCCCGCACCCCTTTTACGAGCCCCTGGAATTTACCCAGCTGCCGGCTGAAACCGGTCAGCATCAAACTGGTTTCCCGGACTTCCTGGCGGCGGAGGATGATCGCCTCGGTCTTCTGGATCGCCACTAGCCGCGGCAGCTCCGCAGGAGAGCCCAGAGGGACGGGCCGAACAACAGCAGTCCGATGATCACGGAACCGGCGACCGCCACCAGGACGCCGCCGGCCGCGACGTCCTTGGCCGTCTTGACCGCCGGATGATGGCGCGCCTCCACCAGGTCCATCGCGAATTCCAGCGCCGTGTTGATCAGCTCGGCGACGATGACCGACGTGATGGTGAGGATCAAGAGAACCAGGCGGATGGCGTTGAACTTCAGCACGACGGCCGCCGCGAGTGCTGCCGCCACGAAAGCCAAGTGGACGCGGAGGTTCTTCTGCGAGTGGATCGCGAAACCGATCCCGCGGCAGGCGTGCCCGCAGCTGTTCCGGAATCCCAGAAGAGCTTCGATCACCTCTTTCATTTCCTCACGCCTTTCTCCAACAAACGGGCTTGCCGGTCCATCCGGAGGCGCTCGCGCGCCGTGGTGTGGTCCTGCCCGGTCAGGTGCAGCAACCCATGCACCAAGTAGCGCAGCACCTCGCCGTGTGGATCTTTCGGCCGGCGGCGCGCGGCCGTCTCGGCCGAGATCACGATGTCGCCAAGGATCCGCCCCTCCTCCATCGGAAAGCTCATCACGTCGGTCGGGCCCGGCTCCCCCATCCAGCGCTCGTGCAGGGGCGCGATCCGCCGGTCGTCGGTGACCAGGATGCTGAGCACCGAATCAGCCCGCCCCACGGCGGCCAGCAGCGACTCGGCCTGGCGCTGAAGACGCCGGCTATCAATCCGGACGCGGAGCTGCTCGTTTCTCAACTCCACCGGCACTTAAGAGCCGGCTCCGCAACCTGGCGTGAACCGCGTTGCGTGCGCCAGGCGGCCATATCTAAGGAGCGACGACGAAGGCGTACTCAAAACCAGAGTACGTCGAGGAGGAGCGACGCAAGAGATGGCCGTCTGCCGCCGCAACCCACAGGGCTGGACTGATCTGCGTCGCACTGCTTCGTCGCTCGTCGTCGCCGTATCCTGTTCCATGATACGCCTTCCTTCTCGCTCCTCGCGCTGCTCGCAGCTGAGCCCAGCGCGGCCACGCGAGGTTGCGGAGCCGGCTCTAAGTTTTTCCGGCGGCCCGGTCGTACGCCTTGACGATCTTCTGGACCAGCTCGTGGCGCACGATGTCGCTCTCGTTGAAATCGACGAAGCCGATCCCTTCCACGTCCTTCAGAATCTCCCTCGCCTGCGCGAGGCCGGAAACCTTCCCTGCCGGCAGGTCCGACTGGGTGACGTCACCGGTGATCACGGTCTTGGAATCGAATCCCAGCCGGGTCAGGAACATCTTCATCTGTTCCGGCGTGCAGTTCTGCGCCTCGTCCAGGATCACAAAGGAATCGTTCAGCGTACGGCCCCGCATGTAGGCGAGGGGTGCCACCTCCACGACTCCCTTATCCAGGCTGCGCTGCATTTTCTCCATGTCCATCATCTCGTACAGCGCGTCGTAGAGGGGACGCAGGTAGGGGTTCACCTTCTCCTCGAAGGTGCCGGGCAGGAAGCCGAGAGACTCCCCCGCCTCGACGGCCGGCCGGGTCAGGATGATCCGGGAGACTTCCTGGCGTCTCAGCGCGTTGACTGCCATCGCCACGGCCAGATAACTTTTCCCGGTGCCGGCCACGCCGATCCCAAAGACGATGTCATGGCGGCGGATGGCGTCCACGTATGCCTTCTGCCCGGCGGTCTTGGGCGTGATGAACTGGCGCTTGGAGAGGACCTCGATCCGGTCGGTGTAGATGGGCTGAAGGTCCAGCCCGCTGTCCTTCTCCATCGCGCGGATCGCGTAGACCACCTCGTGCCGGCGCAGGTACTGCCCCGAGCGGATCAGCCCCAGCAGCTGGTCCAGCAGCCGGCCGACTTTCTCCACGGCCGCCTCCGGCCCGGAGATGACCAGCTGCCGGCCGCGCGAGACGGTCTTGACGCCGAACTCCGCCTCGATCAGCCGCAGGTGCTCGTCGTGCAGACCGAACAGCGTGGCCGCCTCATGGTCGGAGAGGAGATCGAAAGTCTTCTCCGACCCTTTACTTGTACTCGTTGGACGGCTCCTCAACCGTTTTCCCGAGAGACGGGATCGTCAGCGTCTGGCCGGGCCGGATCCGGTCCGGGCTCTTCAGCACGCCCTTGTTGGCCTTGTAGATCTTGTACCAGTTCTTGGAGGAGCCGTAGAATTTCTTGGCGATCTTCTGCAGCGTGTCACCCTTCTGCACCGTGTAGGACTCTCCGCCGGCGGAGGCAGGAATGGATTCCACGGATGGAGGAATGGAATAATCCTCCTGCGGCTGCTCCCATTCCTGGGAGGGGGCCGGCTCGAGTTCGACCGGCGACGGAGCGGCGGCAGCCGCTTCGGGAGCCGCTTCCTTCTGTCCCTTGTACCAGGGATTCATCTCCTGCCAGGTCGGCAGCTCCACATCCGTCTCGAGCATATCCCGGGTGGTGCGCCGTTGGCCGCCCGCCGGTCCGGAACCCTTCAGGTACCCCTTGTTGTGGTCCTGCGTGATCTGCTGGTCCACCCTCGGTTTCTGCACGATCTTCGTCTGGACCCGGGAGCAACCCGCGAAGGAAATTCCCGCCAGACCCATCACCAACCACGTGAATAAACGCTTCATCATCGTTCTCCTTTTACTTTTTTATATTGATGCCCAGTTCTTTGAGTTGGTTCGGCGAAGCTTCCGACGGCGCGCCCACCATCAGGTCCACCGCTTTCTGCGTTTTCGGGAAGGCGATCACTTCCCGGATCGAAGAGGCATTGGTGATCAGCGCGATCAGCCGGTCCACGCCGGGCGCGATGCCGCCATGGGGCGGCGCCCCGTAGCGGAACGCGTCCAACAGGAACCCGAACCGATCCTTCACCTCCTGCTCCGGCAGGCCCAGCACGCGGAAGATCGCTTCCTGCATCTGCCGGTCGTGGATCCGGATCGAACCGGACCCGAGCTCCACGCCATTCAGGGCCAGGTCGTACGAACGGGAGAGGACCTTCCCCGGGTCCGACTCCAGGCTGCCCTGGTCCTCCTGCTTCGGCGCCGTGAACGGGTGATGCTCCGAATCCCAGCGCTTCGTCTCGGCGTTCCATTTGAACAGCGGGAAATCAGTCACCCAGGCGAAGGCGAATTTGCCCTCGGGGATCAGGTTGAGAACCTGCGCCAAGTGACCGCGCAAGCCGCTCAGGATGAGCCCCGCCCGATCCGGCGAATCGGCCACCAGAAGGATGAGGTCCCCCACCTTCGCTTTCGAATCCGAAACGATCCGCTTCATCGTCTCCTCGCCCAAGTGCTTCGCGACCGGGCAGACCAGCTCTTTCTCCGTCACGCGGATCGTCACGAGGCCGAGCGCGCCCGACTGTTTGGCGAGTTCGGTGAGGCCGTCCACCTGCTTTCCGGTCATGCCGCCGGCACCCGGAGCGACCAGCCCCCGGATCACGCTGCCCTTGGCGATCGCGTCCCGGAACCGCTCGAACCCGGTGCCGTCGAACGACCGGGTGAGGTCCGTGAGCTCCATCCCGTACCGCAGATCCGGCTTGTCGCACCCGAACCGGCGCATGCACTCGGCGTAGGTCAGCCGCGGGAACGGGACGGCCAACTCCTTGCCCAGCGCTTCTTTCCAGATCGCCGTAAAGATCTTTTCAATCAGGGCGAAGATCGTCTCCTCATCCGTGAAAGACATTTCGATGTCCAATTGCGTGAACTCCGGCTGGCGGTCGGCCCGCAGGTCCTCGTCCCTGAAACAGCGGGCGATCTGATAGTAGCGGTCAAAGCCGGCCACCATCAGCAGCTGCTTGTACAGCTGCGGTGACTGCGGCAGGGCGAAAAAGGAGCCGTGGTTCAACCGGCTCGGAACCAGGTAGTCCCGCGCCCCTTCCGGCGTGGACTTAGTTAAAACCGGCGTCTCCAGCTCGGTGAACTCCTCGCCGTCCAAGACCTTCCGGATCACTTTTAAGACTTTGTGCCGTAGGAGCAGCCGGTCCCGCAGTTCCGGCCGGCGCAGATCCAGATACCGGTAGGTGTAGCGCAGCTCCTCCGAGACTTCCGCGTCGCCGGCAATCTCAAACGGCGGCGTGGCGCTGGCGTTGAACAGTTCTATGCCGGCAGCGGCCACCTCGATCTCCCCGGTCGGGATCTTCGGGTTATCGGTGCCGGCCGGGCGCTTCTGGACGGTCCCTTCCACGGCGATGCAGAACTCGCTTCGCAAATCCTTGGCCCGCCCGTGCAGCTCACCGCCGGCGGCGGGGTTGAAGACCACCTGCGTCAGGCCCCAGCGGTCCCGCAGATCAATGAAGATCAGCCCGCCGTGGTCCCGGCGGCGGTGCACCCAGCCGCAGAGCCGCACCTGCTTGGCCGTATCGGCGGCGCGAAGGGCCCCGCAGGTGTGCGTGCGCTTAAGCATTGTGATTTACTTTCCGCAAGGCGTCCGCGAGGCTCTCTTTCTTCTGTTCGCCGGTCTGCATGTCCTTCACCATCACCATTTTCTCTTTCACTTCATCGGCTCCAAGGATCAGCGCGAACCGGGCCCCCATCGAGGAGGCCTGCTTCATCTGCCGCCCGAGGGGCCTCTCTTCCAAGTTGGCAAACGCCGCGATGCCGGCGCGCCGCAACTGCTCGGCCAATTCCAACGCGTTGGGAATCTCCGCGGAACTCACCGCCGCCACGTAGACCGGCCGCGCGGCCGGCTCCGGCGGTTTCGGGCCGGCCGATTCCAACGCCATCAGAACCCGCTCGATCCCTACCGCGAACCCGATGGCGGGAACGGGGGTACTGCCGCCCATCAATTTCACTAAGTCGTCGTACCGCCCGCCGCCGCCGAGAGCGTCTTGGGCGCCCAGCCCCGGGTGCACCACCTCGAACGCGGTCCGGGTATAGTAATCCAGCCCGCGCACCAAGTGAGGGTCCCGGTCGAACGGAACGGCAAGCGCCTCGAGCCCCCGCTTCACCTGCTCGAAATGCTCCTTGCACGGGGCGCAGACCGCCTCATACACATCAATCCCCTCGCAGAGCTTGCGGCAACCCTCTTCCTTGCAATCCAAAATCCGCAGAGGGTTCTTCTCCAACCGCTGGCGGCAATCCTCGCAGAGCTTCGCGGCCTGGGGCGCCAGCGTGGCCCGGACATGCTCCACGATCTTGGCCCGGTCCTCGCGACAGCCGAGAGAATTCAGTTTCAGCTTCCAGCCGCTCAAACCCCACTCCTCGAGCAGGCGCTTCAAGAGGCAGAGCAATTCCACGTCCTGATGGGGGCTCGCGGAGCCGAACACCTCCACGCCGATCTGGTGGAACTGGCGGCGCCGTCCCTTCTGAGGCCGCTCCGCCCGGAACATCGCTCCGCCGTAATAGAAGCGGTTGAGGGGCGAAGTTTTGTCCAGCCCGTGCTCGATCAGGGCCCGCACCACCGAGGCGGTTCCTTCCGGCCGCAGCGCCACGCTCCGCCCGCCCCGGTCCTCGAACAGGTACATCTGCTTCGTGACGATCTCCGCCGCCTCGCCGAGAGAGCTGGTAAAAACCGCGGCCTCTTCGATTAAAGGGGTGCGGATCTCCTGGTAGCCGTAAAGCTGAAAGACCCGGCGGGCTTTTTCTTCTAACTGCTGCCACGCTTGGGCTTCTTCCGGGAGGATATCGCTGGTGCCGCCGAGTGCTTTAAGAGGAGTCAAAACAGAGATCCGAACTTTTTTAACGGATGTCTTTTTTCATCACCAGG
>JAUSCU010000030.1 GCA_030651065.1 Candidatus Omnitrophota bacterium
ACCTCGAACGCCAAGTGGGGAGACACCCTCTCCGTTCTCTCCGGTGATTACCTCTACGCCAAGGCCTTTTGTCTCTTGAGCCGGCTCGATAACCCCACTGTCTCGAACCTCATGTCCGACACCGCCCGGACCGTCTGCGAAGGGGAGGTGGCGCAGATCCAGCACCAGTACGACCTCACGCTGACCCGCGCCAACTACCTCAAGATCATCGGATGGAAGACCGCTTCCCTCACGGGAGCGGCGGCGGAGGCAGGCGCCTTGTTGGGCGGGGCGACCCGCTCCCAAGCCCGCCGGCTGGGGGAATTCGGCTCCAATTACGGGCTGGCGTTCCAGATCCTGGACGACACGCAGGACCTGATGGGGGACGAAGAGGTGCTCGGGAAATCGCTCGGCACCGACTTAGCGCTCGGCCAGCTGACGCTTCCGCTTCTGTTCTTGCGGGACGCCGCTGACCCGGAGCTGCGCGGCCTACTCTCCCAGTGGTTCAACGGCAACGGATCTCGCACCGCCGCGCAGGCGCGGGAGCAGCTGCGCCTGCTAAAAACAGAAGCGGTCCGCCGCAAGGTGCCGGCCCGCTGCCGCCGGGCGGCGGACGGATTCCTCGCCAAAGCGCGCGGGGCGCTTGCCCCGTTCCCGGCTTCCCCCTACAAAACCAGCCTGCTCAGCCTCACCGACTTGCTGCTTCAGTGAATGAGGCCCGGATCTATTACCCCCTTTTCCTTGAACTGAAAAACAGGTCCTGCTTGGTCATTGGGGGAGGGCAAGTGGCTTTCCGAAAAGCGGAGGCCCTGCTGCGTTGCGGGGCGAAGGTGACGGTGGTCAGTCCGCGGCTTTCAACCGGTTTAAAACAACTGGCGCGGAAGGGAAAGGTCCTTTGGAAGAAAGTTCCGTTCCGGCCGGGCGATTTGGCCGGCAGGGAACTGGTGGTTGCCGCCACCGATGACCAGCGGGTAAACCTCCAAGCGGCGCGGGAAGCCCGGCGCCGGAAGATCTGGATTAATGTGGTGGATCAGCCGGCCCTCTGTTCCTTTATAGTGCCCTCGGTCGTGCGCCGCGGCCGGCTGGTGCTGGCGGTTTCTACCGGCGGGGCCAGCCCCGCGCTGGCCAAGTGGATCCGGAAAGATCTGGAAACCCGGTACGGGCCGGAGTTTGGAAAGCTGCTCGCCCACGCCGCCGCCGCTCGCGGACAAGTTCATCGAAATCTCCGCTCTCCGGCCGGCCGGAAACGGCTGTTCGAGAAAGCGCTCAAAGCCTATCTTCAAGTCTTAAAGCCGTCCTGATATAATAAAAAAATGATCTTCTCGCACGTATTCATCATCTTCGCAAGCTATGCCGCCTTTGTTCTCGCGCTGCTGACGGGTGTGCTCTTCCTTGCCCAGGAGTCCCGCTTGAAGAGGAAGGATCCCACCCTGCTGGCCTCTCACGTGGTTCCGCTGGAGGTGCTGGACCGGATCAACCTGTACGCGGTCGTGGCCGGTTTCACGCTGTTCAGCGCCGGCATGTTGACCGGTTCCCGGCTGGCCCGGCTGGAATGGGGTTCCTATTTCAACGGGGACCCCAAAGAGCTCTGGAGCTTAGTCACCTGGGGGGCCTACGCGGCGGTGCTGGCCTTAAGGTTGACCCGCGGCCTGCGCGGCCGCCGGGTGGTTTTCCTTTCGGTGATGTCCTTCGCGCTGCTGGCCTTTACGTTTTTCGGCGTGAATTACCTAACCGGCACAAGGCACGCGTTCATCGGATGACTGAAATCGCCGTCCTGGGACTCAGCCATCGCTCGGCTCCGGTGGAGTTGCGGGAACGGGTGGCCTTTCAAGAGGGGAAGCTGCCCACGGCTCTTTCCGCCGTCCGCGAAGAACTGAAACTGCCGGAGTGCGTGATTCTATCCACCTGCAACCGGGTGGAGCTGTACACGCTGATTCCGGAGCGGGATGGGCATGAGGCGAAACTCAAGGGCTTTCTCTCCCGGTTCCACCGGCTGGAGCCGGAATCCCTCGACAGTGGTTTCTACTGGCACCTGCAGCCGGACTCGGTGCGGCACCTGTTCCGCGTCGCGGCCGGATTGGACTCGATGGTGGTCGGCGAGTCGGAGATCCTCGGCCAGGTGCGGGATGCCTACACCCAAGCGGTCTCCCACGGGAGCGTCGGCGCTGTTTTCCACCGATTGTTCCAGACGGCGATCCGGGCCGGCAAGGCGGTGCGCAGCCGCACCAAGATCGGGGAGGGGGCGGTATCGGTAAGTTCGGTCGGGGTGGAGCTGGCCCGCCGGATTTTCCGGGACCTGCCTTCCAAGACCATCCTCGTTCTGGGGGCCGGACAGATAGCCAAATCCACGCTCGCGTGCCTCAAGGCGCAGGGAACCCGAAAGATCCTGGTGGCCAACCGGACTCAAGAAGCGGCTGTCCCGCTGGCGGAATCGGTCGGCGGGCAGGTGGTTCCGTTCACCGACCTATCGGCCTCGGTGACCCAGGCCGACATCGTGATCTGCTCTACCGCGGCCGACCGCTATCTCTTGACGCGGCCGCAGATTCAAGCGATTATGTCCGCCCGGCGGCAGCGGCCGCTGTTCCTGATCGATATCTCGGTCCCCCGAAATCTGGACCCGCAGATCGGACAGTTGGAGAACGTTTACCTTTATGACATTGACGACCTGGAGGGGATTTCCTCCTCTAACCTGCAGATGCGCCTCGGTGAAATGGAAGCCTGCTCTGAGATCGTGGAGCGGGAGATGAACGGTTTCCTGAACCGGTTCAATGGATCCTAAGCCGCCTCCGGCGAAGCCGCTCAAGTCCGCCCAGCAGATCGAGGTGGATGAGAGCAAGGTCTGGAACCTTTGGTTTACCCGGAAGGAGTTCCTGACACTGGCTGCCTGGGGCTGCTTCCTATCCGGCGTGGCCGGGTCCCTGCTGGCGGTGCTGCGCTATTTTCTCCCGAACATTACCTACGATCCGCCGTCCGTCTTTAAGATCGGAAAGCCGGAGGATTTCGCGCCCGGCGTGGTGGACGAGCGCTGGAAGAAGAAGTACCGGATCTGGGTGATCCGGGACGCCGTCGCGCAGGGGGGAGGGCTGTTCGTGATCTTCGCCCGCTGCACGCACCTAGGCTGCACGCCGAACTGGCTGGAGGGGCAAGGGAAATTCAAGTGTCCCTGCCACGGCTCCGGATTCCGCCGGGCCGGCATCAACTTCGAAGGGCCGGCACCTCGTCCGCTGGAGCGCTGCCGGCTAGCGCTGGCGGAGGACGGCCAGATCCAGGTGGATATCAACAGCCGCTACAAGAACCCGGCCGATTGGAAGAAGCCGGACGCCTACTTGAAAGCTAAAGTCTAGGATGCCTGACGAAAAACCGGCGGTAAAAGAATCGAAATGGACGGCGATCGCCCGGACGATCCGGATGTCGCAGATCTGGCGCTCCATCTTCCGGCACACTTACCAGGACACGCCGCGCAACCGGTCGCTGATGATCCTCTCCAACGTTTTCATGCACATCCTGCCGGTCAAGGTTCAGCCCGCCGCGATCCGCTTCCGGTACACCTGGCGTCTTGGGGAGATGAGTTTCTTTCTGTTCCTCCTGCTCACCGTGACCGGCGTCTTCCTCATGTTCTACTACCGGCCGACCATCGAGCACGCCTACTGGGACATGAAGGATTTAAGGTTCGTGGTGCCGTTCGGACCGCTGCTTCGAAACCTGCACCGCTGGTCGGCGCACGTGATGGTGCTGCTCGTGATGTTCCACATGGCGTCGGTCTTTTACCGCTCCGCCTACAAGGCGCCGCGCGAGTACAACTGGGTGGTCGGCGTAATCCTGCTGCTGATCACCTTCCTCCTGTCGTTCACCGGCTACCTGCTGCCGTGGGACCAGCTGGCGATCTGGGCGGTCACCGTCGGCACCAACATGGCGGCGGCGACCCCCTTCCTCGGCTCCGAAGGGCCTTTCTCGATTGTGACGCCGGAAACCGACGCCCGGTTCATCCTGCTCGGCAGCAAGTTGGTCGGGCAGGCGGCGCTGCTGCGGTTCTACGTGCTGCACTGCGTGCTGCTGCCTCTGGTCTTCCTCGTTTTCGTGTCGGTCCATCTCTGGAGGGTGCGCAAGGACGAGTTCTCGGCGGTGCCGCTGCCGCCGGAGGCGGAGAGGAAGAAAGGGGTCCGTCCGGAGGAGTGGGCCAAGGCCCACCCGGAGGAGTTGGACAAAAAGGTGTTCGTTTGGCCGAACCTGGTCTCCCGCATGTTCGTGACGGCGCTGGTGCTGACCGCCATCCTGGTCGCCTGGTCGCTGCTGGCCCACGCGCCGCTGGAGGAGCTGGCCAACCCCAACAAGACGCCCAACCCCTCCAAGGCCCCCTGGTACTTCGTCGGCCTGCAGGAGCTCCTGGTCTACTTCGATCCCTGGATGGCCGGCGTGGTGCTGCCGACGCTCATTCTGGTGGGCCTGATGGCGATCCCCTACTTGGATAAGAACCCGCGCGGTGTC
>JAUSCU010000039.1 GCA_030651065.1 Candidatus Omnitrophota bacterium
TCCTCCACCCCGGCGGCGGAGAGGTCCCAGACGGCAACGGGATATCCTCCCTCCCTGGCAATCCCGGTGTAGGCCAGCCGGAGGCCGTCCGGAGAGAACGCCACACGATTGACATCAAACCAGTCGATGGAATGCGGCGCCACGGCAATGGTTTTGTCCTGGGCTACATCCACCACCGAAACTTCCTTACCACTGGCCACCGCCAGACGGGTCCCATCAGGGCTGAGGGAAAAACCATGCACGATCCCGAACCCATTTCCGGCATTACTGGGGGTAATCACCTTTTCAGTCCCATTGGCCAAATCTTTTATGACAACGATACCACCGAGGCTTCCCAAGAAAAGATGCCGGCCTGTTGCATCAAATTCCACCGCGGTCAAATCCTTCAGCTCAACTTGAATCGGCATCTCGTCGCGTCGGGTCCGGCCAGGAATCCCCACCTCATGGATTAAATAAAGTTTCCTTTCCTCCGAAATCACCGCCGCTGTGGTCCCCTCCCGAGAAACAGCCGCATCCACCCAAACCCTGGAATCTGGAATCAGAAAGTCTTGTATCTCCCGATGAGCCGACGGCTGGCTCACATCCCAGACTCTCAGGCGGCCCGCATCTCGATCCACTCCCAGGGCGATTAATTTCCGGGCGGCCGGGTCAAAGAAAAGCTGCTCCGGCCTGAACCCGGGGATGGCAATCGAAGTCCGTTCTTTCCCAGAAGCGGCATCGTAGAGAGTAATCTCTCCCACCCGGCCCACAGCGACCAGCCCGAGCTCCGCATGGCTGGCCACGCTGTCATAGCTATCGTATGAAGCCTGTCCCGCATTCGGTCTGAGCCGTGCCAGAGATTCCCCACCCTTCACCGGATCCCAAACCCGCGCGGTGCCGTCCACCGAGACAGAAAAGAGGTCCTTCGAGCCGAACGCGATACCAGTCGGAGTATTCGTATGCCCCTGCAGAATCGTCAGATTCTCCTCCACCCCGGCGGCGAGGGTTAGATCCGGGGCGTAATAAATCGCGGTCGGAAGGATCTGATCGCGCCGAACCACTACGGGGGGACTGCCGGTAGGTATCCCGGTCTGTTCGACCTCGGCCAATCGGATTTGTCCCTGAGGCCCGGGTTCTATCGTTTGAATCCGGTAAAGACCCTTCAACCGCTCGGTCGGGTCTCGAAGAACCCCTTCCGCCCTTAATCGGAGGCTCTTCTCCCCGGTGGAAACTTGTTTTACAAATTCGATGACATCCCCCACGGTTTTCCAGTGGTCGCTCTCTTCGTCGGGAATAGCCGAGAGGTCAAACTCATCTTCCAGGTCAAGAATAAACCCTGCGAAAAACAAAGAGTCGCCGGGCAGAGCCGACAGGAGGGTTTCCAGTTTCACTTCGGACTTCGGAAACGCGTAATAGCTCGCAACAAACTTGAGAACCCTTTCCGCCAGATCCGTTTCCTCCACGCCGGCATTCTCGTCATCGTGAGGCCAGCGTCGTGAGGCCGGCCTCTCCTCCAAATCATCTCCGGGGACATCATCGGACAGCCGGTCCATCTCAACCTGGATGAAAGCGTGGCGCTCCTGCCCCTGTCCCGAAAGCTTCAGCGTGAGCTGGGCTTTGTTACGGCCGACTAAAGCTCCCCAGGCGCTTTCACCACGATTCAGCGTTGTTGAAATAAAGGTGGCGAGTTCTACGCGCGCATTCGTTGAAGACCAGAGAAGGCTTGGTCCTTTACCGCTGACGGGTCCGATGAGGATCTCTGCGGAGGTAAAGTTTCCGACGCCCGCCTCCCGGATCTTGTCGAGTAACTCGTTCCATGCTTTGCCTTCATAGGCCGTTTCCTCCACCCCCGCGGACTGAAAACGGTGAACCAGGAACCGCCCGGCTTGAGCAATCGCGGAGTAGTCGATGACGAGTTCTGTTCCACGCTTGGTCAGCCGGATTGGAAGGGTAACGGGTGTCCCGCCGGTGTCATACACAAGCTTCGCTCTTTGACGAACCAGTCTGGCTGAACGCCAAGGGTGAGCCTTTAAACGGACGGGGACCTGAAACAGATACTGATTTCTTACCTGGGAGGTGAGGTAATCGTCCACAACAAACGAATCATCGCCGGCCACCGGAAAAACTCGAATGAACGGACGCCTCGACAAGCGCTGTACGAGCGCGAAACGGCTTGTCTGAGAGCTTAACGTCGGAGCCCCAGAGAACTGGATCAGAACGGTTTCACCGGGCTTCAGAGCAACCCGGGCGGGCAATTGCTCAAGGACTTCATGTTTTCGAAGAATGTCGGATGCCTCCAGGGGAGGGGGTGTGCCTCCGGCAAACCCACTGAAAAAGAACTCCTGGGATGTACCGCTCAACTTATAAATTTCCTCCAGTCCGGCGGAAACCCACTTTCCCGTCAGGACATCGAGACGAATACGCCGGCTTGAGGAAGTAATAAAAACACTCTTTGAATCAGGTTCGAATACGACTTCATCTGTTTTGGAAACGCTGCGCAGCCACGGTTTATTCGGACGGTTGCCGAAAGCCAGCGGGGAGAGGTCTATCAAATGGATGGAGGAGGTGGGGGCGGTCCGGACAATGGCCTTCAAACCGTCGGGACTGAAAAACACTTCTGAAACGGGAGCGAGAAATTCCAGACGGACCGGAGCCTGGTCCTTATGCTTGAACGTGACCGTCTTGCCCTCCACCTTGGCTGTTATCTCGCCATCATTTGGACTTCGGATTAGACCCACTGTGGGATCGGCTCTCAGAGCATGGGGACGATTTAACCCGAGTTCTTGCACCTTCCGGCGGGCAAAAGCAACATCCGATTTTTCGAAGTTGTGCCCGGTCAACACGGCAACCAGCGTCATCGGCTGGCCGTTCTCAGCCAAGAATTTAGAGAAAAATTCCGGTTTGTTCTCCATCAGATAAAGGACCTGAGCGTAGGCGATGGCAGAGCTGGGTTCCACCCGGATTCCCGCGTCATGCAGCTCGGCAAAGGCCTTCAGGAGGGCCCGTTCGGACACTTCCGTAAGCTGTAAATGATTTGTTCCCAACAAACGGGAGAGGTTGCGCGCAAGCTCCTGAATCATCTGAATCCCCAATCCATCCGCATTGCTGGCAGTCCGGAGGGTGGGCATCGTGCCGATGGTTATGGTGTCATGCCCAAGCTGCCAAGCCCTGAACCCCAATCCTCCGTAGGGTCCGCCTCCCGCGGCAGGCATGATAATGACTTTGGGCGGGGCCTGAGGGAAAGCCTCCCCCAACAACCCCTGCAGGTAGGCATGGTCCCGCGTAAATGCCTCAACAATGTCCTGGTACATGCTGGCTCCGCCCACGATAGCGCTCAAGCTGTTGGAGGCGTAAATGTGGGCCCGTCCATGCTTCTCCGACCACCAATCCAATAGTTTTAGAACCTGATTGATGTCATCCAGAGCCACCGGATCCACCGCCAACCCCCGGTGCTTAGCCGGCACAACACCCGCCTTTTGTGAATCAGCCAAATACTCCTTGGCAATTTCATCGGGGGTCACAATTCGGTCTACCAGTCCCCGCGCGATAAATTTCTTGATCTTTTTTAGCTTCTTGGGTTTCAGGTAGGCCATCATCGCCACCATGGTGATCTTAAAATCCTTCGGAACCCATCCCCGGGCTTTGAGCCAAGCTAGATTCTCGACATTCCCCTGGATGGCGTTTCCGGAGGAATACTGCACGCCGCCCGGGAAATTCACCTCTCCTTTTTTACCGGGTTTGAGGATCTTCCTTAGGTATTCATCCATGAACTGGCGGATTTTAAAGGAATCGACGATGCTGACATCTTCCCGAACACCAAACAGATTGAACCGGGCTTCGGGATGTTTGGCGAGAAACGCACGAACACTGGGCAGTTGCTGAAGAGAGATGAACCTCCGCCGGTCGTAGGGGTGCATTTCCCGAATCCATTCGATGCTTTCGGCGACCCGCTCCGGAGTCATCTTATTCTCGGCAACCCAAGCCGCCAACTCACCGGGAACCCCGTTGGGCGACGTAGGCTGAATCTCCCCTTCCCAGTGGCCAGCAGGGGCAAGGGGTTGCTTGAACAACCTTTCGAAGCGCTCCCGTCTCAAATCAAACCCTTGGGTCCCCCCAAAAATTTCTTCGAGCTCGGCAATCCGCCAGTCATACGGATAAGGAACCGCCGCATCCGGAACAACCGTTTCCTCCACCCCGGCAGAGGTGCGTCTCGACATTTCGCCCTGTTTTCGAATGTAAACACCTTGGTGGTCTATACGCACAGTGCGCGGCAAGCTGACATGCAGGAAAGGCTCGTCGTCCATACGCCTACCTCTAAATCTTCCGAACGGCAGCAGTTTTAAGTCGGCCAGAGGGGTAAAACGGGAGTTTGGAGCGGCATAAAAAACAACCAGCTGCCCATACATCTCCAAACGAGGCTCCCCTTTGGGACTCCATGTTTCCAGCTCCACGCTCATCTCGGCGGAATTCAGGAGCTCGAAGGTTTCCGGCTGGTCAAAATCAAAACGGCTTTCCTCCGCGTTCCAGGCCACCCCCAATTCCGCGCCGCCTAGACGCGAACTCCGCTGGGCAATCTCAGAGGCCATCGCATAAAGAGTTTCCGCTGGTATGACTCGAACCCTCATGCCGGTTTCAGCCGGACGACCACCTGACTGCTGGGTTTGAAAACCGAAACTGTATTGAATTGGGTCTTCGGCTCTGGACCGGAGCGGATCGAAATTCAGCCACAACTCCGTGGATCCGCTGAAACCATAAAGAACCACACTGGTTCGACCGTATAAACTCAATCCAAGATTTGGACCGCCACCCCACGATTGATACAGAGCGGCTGCCGCCGCAATCTCCTCCTCCACCCCGGCGGCGAGAGTCTGGGGGGGGGATGGGAGCGTGGGTGTGGATGCGGTCTGGGCCAATTCCTTCTGTTTCGAGATATAAACGGGTTCGCGGTCGACTCGCACCGTAGGGGCGGTCAGGAAATGAAGCGTTACAAAATTTTTAGATGGATTCACGTCGACTTTCAAATAGAAGAGAGGTTTCCACTTCGAGGGATCGTCGCCGCTCACATCAAACGCGAAGGCGGCCCTTTCCGGCAAGCGCTGCGAAGCGGAGGTGGGCTCCCGAAAGGACAGACCCAACGAACCAGCCGGCCGACCAAGTCTCAGCTGTTCCGCGCGAGCAGCGATGACAGCTGCTTTTTTCTGCTCCAGCTTAGGAAGAAGAACCGGGTTTTTAAGAAGAAAAGCCTGGAGGGCGGGTCCTGTTACTCCTTCTCTCAAGGTTCCGGCTTCAGGATCCCAGAGCTGATCCCATTGTTGCCGCACTGTTTCATTTTCATCCGGGGCACTCGAGAAGAAATCATCCATAAGGAACGCGGAGAAAACAATCACCTCTTCATCGGGCCGGGAGCCGTCGGGCCGATCCACTTTAAAAGAGAAGGTGGCCTGGGTCGGCCTTTTCCTGGTGAGTTCGATCCAAAGGCGGTTTCCCGGTTCAGTGAATCCCCAGATCACCGCCCGTGGTTCAGATTCAAGATCCAGCCGAAGGGGCGGACCGCCGCTCCATTTCTCCAGCTCGGCGGAGGTCTCAGGCTGCTCTACGAGTTCTCGTGTGAGCTTTTCCTCAACGCCGGATTCCTGGGTTTGGATCTGCTTGAGGGCGAAAGCGGGAACGGCGGAATTCAAGAATAGAGAAAGGATAAGAAGCAGCGAAACTTTTCGAAAGCTTCGCTGCGACGGCATCAAAAGCCGGGCAGGATGAATCCTTTTTCGGGTCGCCATGATTTTTATCGGGGAGTTCAGGCTAAAAAGCGAACTTGTTCAAAGTTTATCTGAGGAAAATGAGACTGTCAATAGTAACAGACAAAAACTCAATCACTATTAACGGATGGGCGAACCCCAATGGGCTGATCAAGCAGGTCCTGCGCTTCCTCTATAGGGGGGGCTTGCG
>JAUSCU010000048.1 GCA_030651065.1 Candidatus Omnitrophota bacterium
GCTGGCGAGGTACTTTTTCTGTTCCGGCGTTAGCCGGTCGTAGGCGATACCCCGGCTCTTGAGCTTCAAGCTCGCGATCTGACCATCGATCGCTTCCGGCAGGCGGTAGACCTTCGGCTCCAGCCGGCCGCGGTGTTTGACGAGCCATTCGGCGGAGAGGGCCTGGTTGGCGAAGCTCATGTCCATCACCTGAGCGGGATGGCCCTCGGCGCAGGAGAGGTTAACCAGCCGGCCTTCGCTGAGCACCATGATGCGGCGCCCCGCCTTCGTGACATACTCGACCACGTTCGGCTTGATCTCGCGGGAGGATTTACTCATCCGCTTGAGGGCCTCGAGGTCAATCTCCACGTTGAAGTGGCCGCTGTTGCAGACGATCGCGCCGTCTTTCATACGGCGGAAGGTGGAGCCGCCGATCACGTGGATGTCGCCGGTCACTGTGATAAAGAGGTCCCCCTGCGGGGCCGCCTTCGCCAGCGGCATCACCTCGAAGCCGTCCATCACCGCCTCGAGCGCCTTCACCGGATCCACTTCGGTGACGATCACCAGGGCCCCCATCCCGCGCGCCCGCATCGCCACACCCCGCCCGCACCAGCCGTAGCCGCAGACCACCACGACCGAGCCGGCCAGCAGGATATTGGTCGCGCGCAACACGCCGTCCAGCGTGGATTGCCCCGTGCCATAACGGTTGTCAAACATGAACTTGGTCTGGGAATCATTCACCGCGACGACCGGGAAGAGCAACTTGCCCTGGCCCGCCAAGGCCTTCAAGCGGATGACGCCGGTGGTGGTCTCTTCGGTCGAACCCACCATGGAATCGGCCATTCCAGGGAATTTCTGGTGGATCGTGGAAACCAGGTCGGCGCCGTCGTCCATCGTCAAGTGCGGCTTGCTGTGAAGCACCGCCAGGAGGTGCTTGTAGTACGTCTGCCGGTTCTCTCCGCGGCGGGCATACACTTTGTACCCGCGGGCAGCCAGAGCGGCCGCCACGTCGTCCTGCGTGGAGAGGGGATTGCTGGCGCAGATGGAGACGTCGGCCCCTCCGGCTCGCAGAGTTTCGGCCAATTGGCCGGTCTCGGTGGTGACGTGCAGGCAGCAGCTGACGCGCAGACCTTTGAGGGGGCGCTCTTTCCGGAAGCGCTCGGTGATCCGGGCGAGGACCGGCATGAAGCGGCCGGCCCAATCGATCCTGGCCTGCCCGGCTTTAGCTAGGGAGCGATTAGTGATATCGGAAGGCATTATCGGGAAGCGCGCGCCACGTGACGGATCGGGATGATGTTCTTCGCGGAGGAACCGTTGCGGTGGGCACGAAGGGATGAGCCGCCGTGCCGTCCGACCGCTTTCTTCAAGGCGTCCACCTTGTCGGTCTCTTCCCAGGTGAAGCCGGCCTCGTTGCGGCCGAAGTGGCCGTAGGCAGCCGTCTTGCGGTAGATCGGGCGGCGCAGCTTCAGGTCCCGGATGATGCCGGCCGGCGTCAGGTCGAACAGCCCCCGGACCGATTTCTCCAGATCCGCCTCGTTCACCTTGGCCGTGCCGAAGGTATTCACCATCACGGAGACCGGCTCCCGGACGCCGATGCAATAGGCCAGTTGGATCTCGCAGCGGTCGGCCAGTTTCGCGGCAACTATTGTTTTGGCGATGTAGCGGGCCATGTAGCTGGCGGAGCGGTCCACCTTCGTGGGGTCCTTGCCGCTGAAGGCGCCGCCGCCGTGCCGGCCGAACCCACCGTAGGTGTCCACGATGATCTTGCGCCCGGTCACGCCGGTGTCAGCCATCGGGCCCCCGACCTCGAAGCGGCCGGTCGCGTTGATGTAGTATTTGGTTTCCTTGCTCACGAACTCCTTGGGGAGGATCGGGTCGATCACCAGCTCCCTTAGATCCTTCCGTAATTTCGGCGTGGAGACACGGCTGCTGTGGTGCGCGCCGATGACGACGCCGGTCACGCGCGTCGGCCGGCCGTTCACGTACTCGACGGTCACCTGGGACTTCCCATCCGGACGCAGGTAGTTGAGGGTCTTGTTCTTGCGGACCTCGGCCAGGCGCCGGACCAGCCGGTGCGCCAACATGATCGGCATCGGCATCAGTTCCGGCGTCTCGTTGGAGGCGTACCCGAACATCATCCCCTGGTCGCCGGCCCCGCCGGTATCCACGCCCATCGAGATGTCGGGCGACTGTTCCTGGATCGCGGTCACGACGCCGCAGGTCTGGTAGTTGAAGCCGACTTCGTCATGGGCGGAGTAACCGATCTCCTTGACCATTTCGCGGGCCACGCGCGGCACGTCCACGTAGGAAGAGGTGGTGATCTCGCCCGCCACCATGATCAGGCCGGTCGTCACGAGCGTTTCGCAGGCGACCCGTCCCTGGGGGTCTTTGTCGTAGATGGCATCGAGGACGGCGTCGGAAATTTGGTCGCAAACCTTGTCGGGGTGCCCCTCCGTCACCGATTCTGAGGTGAAGAGGTATTTCTGCTGTCCGCTCATGATCGAAAAGTCTCCTGTGCGTGTTTGTACGAGGCGATGTCGCCGATGTCGAACCAGCGCCCGCGGAACCGATATGCGTACACCGGTTCCCGGGCAACCAACCAAGAGATGAAAGAGCCCAGCTTGTCGGTGGCTGCCTGGGAAGAAACGTATTCTAGCACCACCCCCACGGCCTTTCGAGGGAAAAAGTAGGCGGCCGTGGAAACGAGCGCCGATTCCGGCTTGGCCGGCTTCTCCTCGAATTTTGTGATCCGCTGCTGGGCATCGGCGCTTAAGACCCCGTACTGCGCGGCAAGCGCGCGGTCCGGCAACTCGACCGCCCCCAGCGTGGAGGCCCCTTTCTGCCGGGCGAATTCCACCAGCCCGGTCAGGCCATCCTCGAACAGGTTATCGCTTCCAAGAACAAGCAGGTCCTCCTCCACCTTCTCCGCCTTGATCGCGAAGGCCAGGTCCCCCATGGAGCCCAGCCGGTTGTCGTCCG
This sequence comes from Candidatus Omnitrophota bacterium, assembly GCA_030651065.1. Taxonomy (GTDB): domain Bacteria; phylum Omnitrophota; class Gorgyraeia; order 1-14-0-20-64-10; family 1-14-0-20-64-10; genus JAUSCU01. The sequence continues at coordinate 2,959 of JAUSCU010000048.1, forward strand.
AGGTGGAGCCGTCGTCCAGCACGATCCAACGGACCGGGTGCCCCGGCTGGGCCGCCCAGGTGCCGAACTTTTCGGCGAACCGATGATTGGAAACCAGGATCCCTTTTTGGATCCCTAGGCCGGGCGCGGCCATCTTCTTCTCCAGAAGGCCGAGGAGGGTCGAGCCTCCAAGCGGGAGCAGCGCCTTGGGGGTATTCTCGGTGAGCGGATAAAGCCGGGTGCCGTAGCCGGCGGCCAGGACGATCGCGACCATTTATTTCATGAACTTCTTAAGGGCTTCCACCCGAACCACAGGGGTGGGATCGATCTTATAGAGGAAGGCGAGGTAGACGCTTGCCAGGTCCCCCAGCGCGATCAGCCGGAGCATCCGCTCCAGTACCGTGGGGCCGGAGACCGACACCATCTCGGCCTTCGCCCCCTGACTGACGACGATCCGGCGGGTGAACTCCATCCGCCTGAGGATCCGCGGATGCACGGCCGGATCGGTGAGGAAAACTGCGATCGAGTGGCGCATCAGCCCCTTCGGCTGAACCCAGGCGGAGATCTCATTGTGCGTGGACTCGGGGAAGATGTGATGGAAGGCCAGCGTCTTGGAGTTCTCCTCCAGCTGCGTGCGCCAACGGTAGGTGATCCCCTCCCACCCGCCGGCGGCGCCGTAGAGGACCGGCAGTTTGTTCACCATCTTGGCGGCCAGCTTTTTGGCCGGCCCGCCGGCCGTCTTCAAATACCGGTTGAGGCCCGCGCAAGCGGCTTCGACGCCAAGCACCGACCGGGAAACCCACCCTCCCCGGGCCATCATCCCCAGAGGGACAAAGGTCATGTAGCCGACCGCCGACCGGGGCGGCAGTCCCTGCGGAATCCGCAAGAGAGGGAACCGGCGCTGCCGGGCCCACTCGGCCAGCTTGCCGCCGGAGGTGATCGCGGCGATCCGGCCCGTGCGCCGGGCCGCCTGCGCGGCGGCGGACAGGGTCTCCTCGGTGTTGCCGGAGTAGCTGCAGACGAGGACCGCCGTGTCCCGATCCACCCAGGCCGGCAGATCGTAGGTCCGGTTGACCCACAGCGGTTTCTTTAAGGTGCCGCCGGCGATCCCGGCAGCCAAGTCGGCGCCAATCGCCGAGCCGCCCATCCCCAACACCAGCAGCTGCCGGGCGGAAAAGAAAGAGGCCGGCACTTTCCAATCCAGGCCCCATTCCCATCCTTGGGCGCACTGGTCGGCCAGGGCCGACACGCGGCCCAGCATGTTGCTCTTGTCCAGCTCTAGGATTCGCATAGTTCCGGGATCAACTCGCATAAACGGGCTCGGGCGTAACTCTCAACCTCCCTGCCGGTCGAGAGGCGGAACGCTTCCTTGACGACCTCTTTCGCCTTAAACGTCGGGACCGACCGGATCACCTGCTTGATCTTCGGTACGTTCGCGGGGCTCATCGAAAAGCTGTCCAGCCCCATGCCCAGCAGCAACAGCGCCAGCGCCGGCTCGCCGGCCATCTCGCCGCACATGCCGACCCACAGGTTGTTCTCGTGCGCCACCTGGATGATCTGCCGGATGAGCCGGAGGATCGCCGGGTGGGCCGGCTCATATAGGTAAGCGATCTTCTCGTTCACCCGGTCCACGGCCAGCGAGTACTGGATCAGGTCATTCGTTCCGATCGAGAAGAACTTCACATGCTTGGCCAGCAGGTCCAGGATCAGCGCGGCTGAGGGCACTTCAATCATAGCGCCCACTTCCATCTCCGGATCGAACTGCTTCCCCTCCCGCCGCAGCTCCTCCTTCATCTCCTCGAGGATCTTGTTGGCCGCCACCAGCTCTTCCAAGCCCGAGATCATCGGGTACATCATGCGGAACTTTCCGAACACGGAGGCCCGCAGGATCGCCCGCAGCTGCACCTTAAAGATGTCCGGGCGGGCCAGGCAGAAGCGGATCGCCCTCCAGCCGAGGAACGGGTTCATCTCGCGGGGCACTTTTAGTTCCGACATGAACTTGTCGCCGCCCAAGTCGATCGTGCGGATGATCACCGGGTGCGGCGCCATCGCCTTGGCCACGTGCCGGTAGGCCTCGAATTGCTCCTCCTCGGTCGGGAGGTCGCTCCGGTTCAGGTAGAAAAACTCGGTCCGGTAGAGGCCGATCCCCTCGGCGCCGTGCGCGATCACGGAGGGGATCTCCTCCGGGAACTCGATGTTGGCCAGCAGGTGCACCCGGACCCCATCGGGCGTCTCGGCCGGGAGATCCTTGACCTGCAGCAGTTCCCGGTCCAAGGTCTCCAATTTCCGCTTGAGGCCTTCATAATGCTTGAGTGCGTCCGCGTCGGGGTTGACGATCACCTTGCCGCTGGCGCCATCGACGATGAGCTGGTCGTCCGGGTAGATCCGCTGCGTGGCTCCCTCTAAACCCACCACGGCCGGGATCTCGAGTGATTTGGCCATAATCGCCGTGTGGGAGGTGCGGCCGCCGATGTCGGTGATGAAGCCGATCACGTGCTGCCGGTGCATGGTAGCGGTGTCGGAGGGAGACAGATCATAGGCCACCACCACCACCGGCTGCGAGAGGTCCGCCAGCGAGCGGCGCTTGAGGCCGGTAAGATTGCGCAGGATGCGCCGGCCGACATCCTCCACGTCGCTGGCCCGGTCGCGCATGTACTCGTCCTCCACCTTCGAGAAAGCCAGCACGTACTTGCTCAGCACCTCCGAGAAGACATGCTCCACGTTGACCTGCTGTTCCTTTAGGTGGCCGATCACCTCCTCAATAAAAACCCTGTCCTCCAGGAACATCAGGTGCGCGTTGAAGATCTCGGCGTGCTCGAGCCCCAGTTCCTTGGAGATCTTGGACTGGATCCCTTCGATCTCCTTGCGGGTCTGCGCGAGCGCTTCCTCAAAGCGGGCGATCTCCTGCGGGATGGCGGCGGCGGGGACCGCCTGCTTGGGGATGGAAATCTCTTCGCTGTCGAGCAGGAAAGCCCGGCCGATCGCGACGCCGGGAGAAGCAGGAACCCCCCTTAATTCGAAGGATTTTCGCTCCCGCGCCGCCCCGGCGCCGGAAGAGGACTCCGGCCTAGGCGGGGTGCGGCGGCGCGCCATGAGACGGGGAGTGTCTCAGGATCGTGATCACGGCCGGAGGCTCCGTCTTGCAGATCAACTGCTCCAGCGCGCGCATCGCCTCTTGGGCGTCGGATCCCTTGGCGGTTACCTCGATCGTGGAGCCGCGGGACGCTGCCAGCGTGAGCAGCCCCATGATGGACTTGCCGTCCACCTCCTGGCGCCCCTTGCGCACCCGGATGGTGGCCTTGAACCGGTTGGCGACCCGCACAAACAGCGCGGCCGGCCGGGCATGCAGCCCTTGCCGGCTGCGGATGTGCAGCCGTTTCTTGAGCAGCCCGAGAGGGCTTTTCTTTTTACTTTTTACCGCGGGGCCAGCCACCGGGTTCCTCCACCTTCAGTTCCCATTCCAATTGCCATGAGCCGCGCGCGGGCAGCGCCACCGGCCAGACGCCGGTGAGTTTCACCCCCTGGTAAACCCGCCGCGCGCCGGAGCCCGCCTCCAGCGGGAAGTGCCACAGCCGCGCGGGCCGGCCGAACGCCAGCGAAACCTGCAGCCGGGCCGCCGGGTCCAGCACCGCGAACCGCCGCACACCGGGGACCTCCCCCAGGCGGTTCACGTGCGCGTCTTTCAGGTTAAAGACCATCTCGCTGGCGAACAGAAACTTCATCGGGCGGCGGGAGCGGTTGGCCAGCCGGTGCGTGAAAATCACATGGCGGCCGCGCGAGGAGAGAGCCGCTGTTTTCATGACCTGGAGACCCGGACCCTCTTTGGTAAGCACCGCCCGCACGGAGCTTTTTCCTTCCCGCACTTGGGTTTCGTACAGACCGCCCAGATTCTCTAATTCTCTCGCGCGCCCGTTCGAAAAATCCCTGAGGGTGGTCGACGGCGCGAACAGGTGATCCACCCAGCCGGAATGCAGCAGGTTCCGCTGGGCCTGCCGGTCGCTGAGCTCCAGCAACCGGCCTCCCTGCTGAGAATCCAGCAGCAGCGTCAATTCCTTAGCCCGGAGCAAAACCTGCTCCGATGGGGCGGCCGCTTTAGGCGGAGACATCCAGGCGCAGAGCCGCCGCTTCCGGCTTTCCCGCTGCTGCTCTTGTATCCTCGCGCTGATCCAGTTCATTCACAGACTCTTCTGGTCTTCCTGCTGAATGATCTTGACCACCTGCTTCTCATCCTTGGCCTCTTTCAGGCTGTCCCGGAAATAGCGGTCCTTCAGCAGCCGGGAGATCCGCGCCAGCGCTTTCAGGTGCGGCCCCGCGGAGTCCTCGGGAGCCAGCAGCAGGAAAAAGATCTGGGCCGTCTCACCGTCCAGTGAGTCGAAATTCACGCCGCGCCGGGAGATGCCAAAGGCGCCGACCAGCTGGCGAACCACGTTGGATTTCCCGTGCGGGATGCCGACCCCCTGGCCGATGCCGGTGGAACCCAGCGCCTCCCGCGCCAGCAGAACCGGGACGATCTTCTCCTCATCGGCCGGCTTGATCTCCCCGGCTTTGACCAGCAGCTGCACCATCTCCCGGATGACCCCTTCCTTGTCCTTGGCCTGAAGGTCCACGCTGATGGCTTTTTCCCGTAAAAAATCGGTGATCTTCACTGCTTACCCTCCGTTAAAAAACTGGAGCGGGTGGAGGGACTTGAACCCTCGACGTCCTCGTTGGCAACGAGGTGCTCTACCGCTGAGCTACACCCGCGAGTGATTCCGCTTTGGGCACGGAGGGAGTTGAACCCCCACCCCTTTCGGGACAGGATCCTAAATCCTGCGCGTCTTCCAGTTCCGCCACGTGCCCTTCCTACGAACGCATGCATAAAAACGTGGGCCGTGCAGGACTCGAACCTGCGGCCCGCTGATTAAGAGTCAGCTGCTCTACCGACTGAGCTAACGGCCCTTCACAAAGATGCCTAGTTTACAACAAAGAGCGCGCCCAGGAGGACTCGGCGCCCTCCACTCCCTCCCCCTCGACAAGCTCGGGGTCGGTCGTTCCGGGTCGGCCACCCGCCGCTTCAGAGGATTGTAACAGCTTCTACTCGGCGCTGTTACCTGGATTGGCCTGACGGCCAGTCGCGGCTCCCTTCGAGTCTCTACACAAGTAAAACGCGCCCAGGAGGACTCGAACCTCCGGCCTACGGGTTCGAAGCCCGTCGCTCTATCCAGCTGAGCTATGGGCGCAAAACTGACCAGACTTCAGCGAAGAATAGCGGGAAGGCGTCCGGACGCTGCTTTCCAAGGATAACAGATCGGGAGGGTGGATTCAAACAGAAGGGGCGGACAATCGCTTTAAGTGGGCCACCTCAGCCGGGGTCAGGAGCCGGCCCTTAGCCGGCGGCAGGTTCCCCAGCTTCAACGGACCGAAATCAGTCCGGCAAAGAGCCTCCACCTTGTAGCCCACCTGCTGGAAGATCCGGCGAATCTCCCGTTTCCGGCCCTCCCGCAAAAGCAGGCGGACGGTCCGTGCGGAGACCGCCTCCACCTTCTCGGCCCGGGCGGGACCTTCCTCCAACCGAACTCCCCGCAGCACCCGGGCGCGGGCGGCCGGGTCCAGCGGGCGGTCCAGCGTGACCTCGTACCATTTCCCTACCCCGTAGCGGGGATGGGTCAGCCGGTTGGCGAGATCGCCGTCGTTGGTGAAGAGCAGCAGCCCGGTGGAATCCCGATCCAGCCGGCCGACCGGGAACAGCCGGGCCTTGATTTCCGGGGGCAGCAATTCGATCACCGTCTTTTCAGCATGGGGATCGGAAACGGTGGTTGTGTAGCCGACCGGCTTGTGGAGCATAAAGTAGACCGGCTGCTCGGAGGAGAGCGGCTTGCCCCGGAACCGGATCTCATCCTTGTCCGGCTCCACCTGCCGGCCCAGGTCCAGGACCGTCTCCCCGTTGACCGTCACGAGGCCCTCCAGGATGAAGGCCTCGCATTTCCGGCGGGCGGCAATCCCTGCCAGGGCCAAAGCGCGCGCGATTCGCATGGAAGCCATTATAACCGCATGGTATTCTGTAGTTAATCCAAACAACACTTACAGGAGGTTTTTTGTCCCATGGAAACCAGCGTCAGCAGCACCACCGAAGTCCTGCAGGTCGGGCGCAAGGCACCCGCGTTCTCCACCGACGCCTTCATGCCGGACGGCAGCTTCAAGAAGATCAGCCTGTCCGATTTTAAAGGCAAGTGGGTGGTACTTTTCTTCTACCCGCTCGATTTCACTTTCGTGTGTCCCACGGAGATCCGAAGTTTCGACCAGCACCAGGCGCAGTTCAAGCAGGGGAACGCGGAGGTTCTCGCCGCCAGCACCGACAGCGTTTTCTCCCACAAAGCGTGGGCGGCCAACGGGCTGGGCAAGGTCCAATTCCCCATGCTGGCCGACACCAACCACGAGCTCTCCAAAGCCTACGGGGTTCTGATCAAGGAGAAGGGGATCGCCCTTCGCGGAACCTTCATCATTGATCCGGAAGGTAACTTGAAATCAGCGGTCGTCAACGACCTGCCGGTGGGACGCAGCGTCGAGGAGACTCTCCGCACGCTGCAGGCGCTCCAGACCGGCGAGCTGACCGGCTGCGGCTGGAAACCGGGCGAAAAGACACTCGGCAAGTAATAAAGACGTAACTTCAAAGAGCCGGGTGCTGCTGCATCCGGCTCTTTTTCTATTTAGGTGTTTATGTCAACGATCAGGCCGGCGGCGGCCCAGCGGGAGAACCAGTCCGGAACCAGGTCGGGGAGTTCCCCGATGGACTTGCCGGAGAGGAGCGCCCGCAGAGCAGTCTCCTGGGGCTCATCCAGAAGTTCGCAGCGGACCTGAAGGGCCTGCCGGAAAACCATCACCCGCTGCGGGCGGCCGATCAGATCAACGTGGACTTCGGCAACCGGCCGGTTCCTCGCTTCCCAGATGTCCAGGATGGGCCAGGCAGAGGCGACAAACCGCAGGGAAGGCTGAAAACCCAGGCGGATTCGTCCCCAATCCTCCGCCGGGATGGCCGAGAGACGGGCCGGATCCAGCGGCGGATGATCAAAAGCATGAAACGCCTCCGCCACCGCCCATTCCAGCCGGGCCAGGTCCGGCAGGAACGGCAATTCACCGCTCAGCGGGTGGGTTTTTAGGAATTCAGGCAGATGGAGGCCGGCACGGCTTAAGTTATAGCTGCGGGAGGGGTACCGGGCCGCGTAGTCATGGGCCAGCACGTGGAAACCCTTTCTCCCGGCGACATGCCGGACCGCGGGATAGGCCTCTTCCAGAGCCTCCTCCATGCGGGCCAGATAGCCGCCGCTGTAGACCCCCAGCCGCTCGGCGCCGGGGTCACCCGCCTGGGGGTTGAGTTCCACCTCCACACCCGCCATACCGGAACGTTCGGGCGGAAGGATCCGGGAGACCATCCAGCGCTGGACTTCTTCAAGAGAAGGGGCCGGCATCTAAGAAACCTGAAGGGGTCTGACCCCTAAAGGCTTTTTGGGGTCAGACCCCATGATGGCCCGTGCCTGATCGGCCTCCGCCGCCAGGTATTCAAAAGGGGGGATGTCCTCGTCCCATTCGATCAGCGTGGTCACCG
>JAUSCU010000034.1 GCA_030651065.1 Candidatus Omnitrophota bacterium
AACCCCTCTTCCCGCACTTTCTGCGTCGCCCCACGTGACGTGGCGGGCGCTCTTCCCCGATGGCGCGCCCGAACTCGACATGAAGCGCGCCTATTTCGCCGTGCCCATCTACCCCGATGATGACCAGCCGGTTGAAGACGCGATGACCCAGCCGCTCGCGCTGGAACACATCCTGGACTACCTCGAACGACTGTCCGGCATGCCAGGGAAATCGGGGCCTCCCGGCAACGTGCTCATCGACGGCTGGGACCTCCTCCTGTCGGAGTTCATCGACTGCGCAGACGGCAGGGACTACACCGTTCTGTATACGCATCCCGAATTCGCACAGCGCCAGGCCCAACGATTGTGGGACCAGGCCTCGGCAGCCGGACATCTTTCCAGCCTCCAGCGCCTGTCATTTTTCCCAGCCGACCGCCACCGGGACGCCGCCTATGCCGGATCATACGGAATGATCTACCGGTGGATGCCGTTCGACGGGTACCAGCGACGGGCCGACTGCGAGCAGAACCTTGCCCTGGTGTCGAAAGCGCTTACTACGGGCGGCTTTGCCATTCTGGCAGGCCCACCCTGGCTGGGAGACGCCTGCTCCCGTGTCTCTCTTCGCATGCTGGGCTCGGACCCGCTCGCCGAAACCGCCGGCGTTCGCATGCACCAGGCCATCCTGCCGAAGGCGCGGATCAACCCGGACGCCACGCTGTATCTCATGCAGAAGACTTGACTGCCGCAGGCGGTCGCTTTACTCTCCACCCATGTCGAATATCTGGAATACGTGGAACCGCGAGCACTATCTGGGCCTGGCCCCGTGGTGCTGGATCGAGCTCGAAAGCGCGGAACCGCCCGGGCCGTTTCCCTTCATCGGCGGCATTGATCCCGCAGTGGCCGCCGGCCTGCACGAGGTCCACAGCCTCATGCAGAGCGCCATCGACACGGCGATCAGCGATGTCTTCGCCCACCGGGGGCCACTGGACGATCCGGCCCGCCGCGCCCGCCTGGAAGATGCCTATGCGGAAGTGGTCCGTTCGCGCCCCCACTTGAGTGCGCTCATCCGGTGCGGGCGAAAGCCGGACGGCACGTTCCAGTGGGAATTTCCGCTGGACTCCAACAAGTCGGCAACAATGCAGTACGAGGGACTCCGCGTCTTCAACGCCGTCGCGCGGCAGGCTGTGCCGTTCGGCTTTGACCGAGCACCATCACACGCCATCGGAAAATTCATCGGCCTGCTGGACAGTACCCGTACGGCCGGTGAACTCCGCGCGGCGGCCGAAGCCTCCGGTCCCGGCCACGCGGGAATCCTGGCCAAGCTGTTGGCCATTCTGAACGGTACGCAGTGCCTGGCGGTCTCCCCGCGCTCGTCGCTGCAGGCCCACTGGCTTTCCGCCACGCAGGACCGCGACGTCATCGCCCTCGGCCACGCCGCCCTGATGTACCGGCAGAAGGACCAGTTCTTCCTCTTCGATCCCTGGCTGATGCCCTGGCTGGCCGAATCGCCGATTCCCTCCCTCTGGGGCTCGCTGCTGCCGCGCCCGTCCGCCATCTTCCTCACGCACGACCACGACGATCATGTGGACCCGCGGACGCTGCTCACCATGCCGAAGGACATCCCGGTCATCGTGCCCAGCAGAAAAAACCGCCGGCATCTCTACTATGACTACCTCTCACTGCTGCGCGATCTGGGCTTCACGCGGGTGATCGAGCTGGCGCACGGCGAGACGTTTCCATTCGAGGGCGGCTGCGTCGCCTCGGTCCCGTTTTACGGGGAAGACCCCTGCGACATCGAAATGCCGAGGAACTGCTATCTCATCGCCGACCGGGGCCGCAATGTGCTCGCGCACGTGGATAGCGGCCCGACCAATGCGGGGAAGTCCGCCCTGTCGGAAGGAGTCATCGAACGGCTGGTGAAGGACTATGGGCCGATCGCCACCCTCTTCGCCTCCCAGCAACAGTTGAAGGAGCTGCGCACCTACGCCGCGCACGCGTGCCTCGCCCATCCAGGCACGTGGCTGGAGGCAGGGGAGAACGGGTACTTGACCAACAGTTACCTGGCGGAATTGGCCGTGACCGCCAAGGCGCGGCTGTTCGTGTCGTACGCCACCGGCGGCGCCGACTGGTATCCGGATCACCTGTCCTTCACGTTCAGCCGGCGCAACCCCGCCCGCACCGCGCTCCTGACCGCCCACTGGGAGCCGCCGGACACGCTCAAGGACCTGCTGACTCCGGCCGGCTGCGACTACCACTACGCCCACGCGCTCGACATCTTCCGGAGCACCCCCGACGGGGGCTCGACAGTGACCTCCACCGGCGAGACGCTCTTCCCGCTCACTCTCTACCGCCTCGACCACGGCGACCCGCCGTTCATGAAGAAACGGTAAGGGGGAGTTGCACGAAGATCTTGAAAAGGCCCTTGCGCTCTTCGAACTCGCCGAGCCCTTCACGCGGGAAGACGTGGACAAGAAGAGCCGCGAACTACTCCTGACCTGGCACCCCCACCGCTACGCCATGGTCACCAACAACCCCCGCAAATACATGGCCAAGTACAAACAGGCCGAGGCCATGACGAAGGAAGTGGGCGCCGCCTACGAATTGCTCGTCGCACGGCTAGAGAAAAAATAAGGACTCGCAGACCCAAGATGGCGAAGGAGACGCGGCTAGATGCTAGGCCGCAGGGAGGGCGGGGACCGAGGCGTACCGGGAGGTACGTCGCAGGGAGGCGACCGACCGAGAACGACGCAGATGGCCGTGTATCGTTCGCCGTCAGGGCGCGGAGTGGGAGTGCACGCGGGCCATTTGATCGCCCGCGCTGTCGGCCTCGGCATCGCCGCGGGCGACGGGCCACGTGACGAGACCAGAGACCCCGGCGCCGGCGTGAGCCGCCTTCGCATAGATCTGCGGCAGCTTGTTCGTGCCGAACTTGGAGATGTAGAGAAAGACGTGCTCGCGGGCGTTGACCCGCACGGCCCAGGGCGCAAAGTCGTTCCGGTAGAACTCCTCGCACAACTGCATCGCCTCCAGACAGGTCACCCCGCCCGGCTCGTTCAGCGTGTAGTAGTAGTCGAGCGGCAGGTCGTACTCCTCCTGCTTGTGGATCGTGATCCCGAACTTCTCCGGGCTCCGCACCATCGGCGTATGGCGGTAGGCCACGAAGTAGAACAGCTCCACGGAGCTGATGTTCTCCTTGTTGTCGAGGAGGAACTGCCGCGTCTCCTCGGCCTCCGCACGGGACTCTCCGGGAAAGCCGTAGAACGCCATCACGTGGTTCCAGATGCCGGCCTTCGCAGCCTCTCGCAGGTTGCGCTCGATGATGGACTTCTTGACGTGCTTGTCCATCAGGCCCAGCACGCGCTCGTTGGCCGACTCCATCCCGTAGTAGAGCGTGCAGCAGCCGGACTTGGCCGCCAATTTCCAGATCTCCGGATCCTCCAGCGTCTCCTCGAAACGGATCAGGGTCGTCCACTTGATCCCGACGTTTTGATCCACCAGCATCTGGATGACTTTCTTGAACAGCGCCGGCGGGTAGGACTCGTCGGCGAACAGAAAATGCTCGGCGTGATATTTCTCCTTCAGCGCCTTGATCTGCCTGACCACTTCATGCGCCGGCATGCCCCGGTACTGATCGAAGTACCCCTGCCCGTGATCGCAGAAGGTGCAGCGGCCCCAGTAGCAACCGCGGGTCGCGAGGTACGGCAGGATGCGGACCGGCACGAAGTAGCTGTCCAGCGGGAACCCGTCGAAGTCCGGCAGCGGCAGCGCCGTGGTCTTCTCCGTATAGACTTCGGTGTTGACGTGAATCGCGTCCCCGTCGCGATACATGAGGTTGGGCACCTTGGCCATCTCCCGCCCGCCGGCCAGCGCCTCCAGCAGCCACAGCAATGCGTGCTCGCCCTCGTACATGATCGCGGAATCGAACACCTCGGTGAAGAAGCGCCCGTGCTTGGGCAGCTCTTCCTGAAGCCGCGTGATGATGTTCCCGCCGACCGTCACGTGAATATTGGGAAACGCTTCCTTGATCATTTTGCAGAAGGTCAGGCCGGCCTGAAGCTGCATCTGGGTGCCGAGCGACACGCCGACGACGTCCGGCATCTCGCGGTTCACCGCCGGCAACACGAGCTGGCGACACACATCCCGGTAGACATTGACCTGCTCGTCATCCAAGCAGGCGAAGATCTCTTTCGAGACGCCCGGGCGGTAGCCGAGATTGCTCTCCATCGGATAGAAAACGAGCGAGGCCGGATAATAGGCGGCTGAAATGTACTGCATGACCTCGCGAAAGGTATTCAGCGCCCACTCCAGCTTGTCCGCATCGTAGAAATCCTCGCCGCGGGTGATCCGCTTGGCCTTTTCCGCCCGCTCCGCCAGCTCGATCACATCCACCGCGGCCGCGGCGTCCAGGCACGCCTTCTGGGCCTCCTCCCGCTCCGTCAGTCTCTCGCGCTTCTCCTTGGCCGCCAGAGCACGCCGCTGGGTGGACATGCGGGCCATGACCCAGATCAGGAAGGTGTCCGTGAAGAAGTGGTCGTACATCTCGATGTTGACGTCCTTCTGCACGACCTCGTGTCCGTTCTGCCGGAGCACCGCCGTGAGACTGGGCAGCGCCAGGTAGGGCGCCGTCGGCACCCACTCCGGCGGAAACAGGAGCATAGCCTTCAGCTTGCGCCCGCTGGCGTTCTGGGGAGCCGTCTTCTCGATCTGAATGATGTCGCTCGCCATGCTGTAAACCTATAAAGCCCGCAGGATGTTCAAAAAG
>JAUSCU010000052.1 GCA_030651065.1 Candidatus Omnitrophota bacterium
TTGATCGCCCAGCCCGGCGTTGAGATCAACGGCGCCAACGTGGTCATGGGCGTGGATGACGGGGCGCACGGCGTTTTGATGCTGGAACATTCGCACGCGGGCAACGGCGCCACGGTCAAAGATTCGGTTATCGCTCCCAACACCGGCGTGGAAAAGGGAGAGTCAACCTCTTCGTTCCTTGGGCCGTTCATCGGTATGCACCACAATTCTCTTGTCATTGCGGTGGATTGGGCCGCGGGAATGGGCAACGTGGGGGCTGGAGTGCTGGATGGATCCAACCATCCCGGTCGCGCCCCTGATCAAGAGGAGCAGAATGGAGAAGGCACTTTCTTGGGACTAGGCAGTATGTACTCGTTCAGCGGAAATTATGCAGATTCCCCCTACACCATGTTCGGCAAGGGGGTTTCCATGCTTCCCAGCCGGATGGCCATGCCGTTCTCTCTGGTTCAGAAGCCTACCGTGCAAATCCCAGGGGAATCTCCTGAGTTCATGGAAATCAACCCGGCGTGGGGCTGGTCGGACAACGCTTATATGCCGATGCGCAATGAGGGCAAGTATGCTAGCCGCGATAAGTCTTCGCGCAATGGCTTGAAAGCTACCGGAAACGAGGATCCTCTGCTGAGACGGATTCCGTTCGAAATCCTTCGACCGGATACTGTGAATCAGATGATCCGGGCCAGGGATGTGCTCGCTAAAGTTGATCTGGCCACAGCGAAGAAAGTTAAGTTTGAGGGAGACAAGGAAACTATCCTGTACTATACAGGACCCAAAAGCGAGAAGAAAGTCCAGCCGGGAGAGATCCCTGAGTTGGGAAAGACATTCATGAGAGAGAGTTCCCGCGACAAAGCCGTCAAGACTTACACGGCGATGATTCAGTACTACGGAGCCAAAGGTCTCTGGGCTGAAATTCAGAAATTGGCTGCTGCCGATCGTCTTTCCGAAGTGCCCGCGCTGCTCTCTACGCCATCCGTGGATCTGCGGTGGGAGCATGAGCGGCGTGTTCTCCTGACGGAGCTCCCCGGGAAGACTGTTCCCGATATTCTCCGGTTTTTAGTGGAATCCCAGGAAAGACTGGCCAAACAGGTTCGGACGTCCAAAGAAAAGGACGATGAGCGTGGAGAACGAATCCTGGATGATTACGGCGAAACCCACACGATCGCGGCCAACGATAAGTTTGTTAAGCAAAGCGCCGCCGCGGCCGCGAAACTTCGATCCGACGTGGAAGCCCTCCTGCCTCAATTGGCAACGGGGGTGGAGGAGGTGGAGGTGCTGGCCGCGGAGCTTCAGCGCGGGCTGCCGAACATTCAAATACCGGCGGCTCCCTCCACTACCGCGACGATTGTGGATCTGACCGTGGACGAAAACGGCCGGGCCAATCCGGCGGCGGCCTTGATAGTGCCGTATCTGCCGGTTGGGACGGTGGCGATTGTCCGATCGATGGACGATCTGATGACGGCAGAGCAATTGGCTGGCCGTACCACTCAAGCGGCGGTGGTGTTCATTGGAGAACGGGACTTCGAGTTTGTTTTGGTAGAAGCTCTGAGGGCTGTTCTGCCGGGAGCCGGTGTCCAGCTCTTATCGGGCCGGTCTGAAGGGGAAATCCGGCGGGCTTTGGCGGTTGCTTCGCGCCGCGATGCATCTCTTCCAAAAGTGGCGGAGATTATGGCCCCCAAAGCGCTGGCGGCTATTCTGGACGCGTTGGGGGTGGACGAAGCCACCCGGACCGCTTTCATGACCCTGTTCCAGCGGGCGCAGGACAACTGGGACGGGTTGGTCCAGTACCTGTAATTCGAACACACAAAATCGGTGCTAGGGATCACGCTTTCCCTGCACCGATTTTTTAAAATCGCATGGTTAAACGAATCCACTCTACAACAGCCTGGATTTTAATTCAGGCGCTCATCGCGGGCCAGATTCTGCCCGCGTCGGCCTGGGCTGCTGATGCCCTGCGGACTCAATCCGCCGAGGGAGCGGCCAAGAGCGGCTTGGAGGAGCAGCTGATCAACCAGCCGGCCCGAGGGTTTGGTACGCGCGTGGCCCGTGTGACGGAGGATGCCAGCGGCGTTCAGATCGCCCAACGAAACGCGGGAACCCTGGTGGGCACTTCCTCCTGGGATGTCGCGGCGGGAACCCTTTCGGCCGCTGTTGCCGCGGCGGAGACTGAAGTGGCGCCCTCGCCGGTCTCTCCCGACCAGGTTTTGGACTGGGCGCGGCAGGGTCTGGCGTGGCTGTCCGGCCATGTTTCTCTTCCGGCCGTTCAAAAAGTCTGGGACCAGATTTCCGGAAGAACGCTTTCCATTGAGTTACGGGCGAACCACGCCCTCACGCTAGACCTCTCCGATGACGATACGACGATCCGGATGGATGTCAGTATCGCCCCCGAAATGGCGGACGCACGGTACGAGAAGGGGCGCGCCCTTCTTTACGCGTTTGGGCTGTTCCATGAAGCGGCCCAGGCGTCCGGTTTCTCAACGCGAGCTTCGATCCATCTGCTCATGGCTCTTTACGATCAGCTTTCAGAGGAGGAGAGGGAACAGTTTCACGTGATTCTTCAGTCTCCCTATGTTGATCACGGGGGAATTTGGGACTTTTTCTTCCGGCAGGTGGTGGATGATCGCCAGTTTCAGGCGGGCGCCACCCGCGCTCAGAAAGCCCTTCCCAAAATTCATCTGGCGGATGAGGACATCCGCGGCGTGGATACGCTGACGCTGGTGGATCGCAGGGACGCGGAGGGGGTTTCGGCCGCCGAACAGAACCGGCTGGACTGGGTGACCGACTACCGGGATACTTGGGCCAGCTGGCTGATCGGCATGCTTCAGTTCGATATCCCCTTCGATTACCAGCGCTTCATGGCCATTTACCGGGATCCTTCCATTGATTTGGACACCAAACGCCAGCTTCTCTACCGGATTGTCCGCTCCTATTCCGTGGAGGCGGAACGCCAAAACGCGGCTCGGATCTCCCGGGACGCGGCGGAGCGGGGTCAGAAAGTAGCCGCCGGCCGTTTTAGCACCGCATTCCTCGATGAAGGAAACGAGGTTGCCTCGGCTCAATTTGTCAGGGTGACGGATGATCTGCGCCAAGCGGTCGTCCAGTTGCATGAAACGGCGACGGTTTTGAAGGAAACCTCCCGCGGAGACAGGGAAGCGGAGAACGCGGCGGAGATCCTGGTCCGCAGCACCGAAGGGTTGCTGACGGTGATCCTGCAGTCCGCGGGAGTCACGCGGGGCGAAGTGATGAAATTTCTGGATATTGAGGACCACGTCGGCGAGGTGTACGGGGCGATCGAGAAACACCAGCTTTTGCGGCTGAGGGCTGTGGATCGGGCCCAGGCAGCGGCGGAAAAACGACGTGAGGCGGGGGCCCTGGGTAGGAGGAGGGAGTTTGACACCCGGCCGTTTGATCAGCAGAGACAAGCGGTTCAGGAAGAGGGGAGCCGTCTCCGGCAGATGGCTGACGCCGCCCGGGCCGCGTTCCGGCAGGCCCCGAAAGAGACCTACGCCCGAATGGTGGCTCTGCAGAGGGCTTCTGAAACCGGAGCCATCAACTATGCTTATGGAATCGGTTTCGCTCCGCGACCGGGCCAGGCGCCGAATCTCCGAGAGCGCATCCGGACCGGCGGCCAGAACACCTGGATGAGCCCGGATCTGGCTTGGGTGGAATGGACTAATTATCTGGTGGAGTTCATCCCTCTCTTCATCGGAGAGAGAATCCTCCGGGTTGAGCTTCCGGACGGCCGGCAGGTGGATCGCCGCGAGGTCGAGGTGAACCAGCAGCAGTTGGAAGTGGCGATCCGTGCGATGGCGGACGCTTTTGCCGTGAACATCGAGCGGACCGGGATTTCCGAATACATTGCCCTTGCCCGGGAGTGCCTCTGCGGAGCCCGTCTGGGATCCCAGGCGATTGAAACCCTCGCGGCTGAGCGGGGGATCACAAGAGAGGAAGCAGCCCGCGTGGTGGTCCGCGAGATGGAGCCCGCGCAGCGGCAGCAGTGGGTTCGGGAGATCGCTCAGGTAGCCGCCGGGCTCGCGCGCCGGGCGGATCGGGAAGAGGAACGGATCCAGCAGGCGATGGTGGACAGCTGGACCGAGGGAGCGGAGGTGAGCCGCTTCGAAATGCTTCGAAATTTGTTTCTGGTTCAGCCGGATGGCACCCCCCGGTACGCGGAAGTGGTCGCCCAAGCCCAGAAAGAGATCGATCCCAAGCGTGACGCGGAGCTCTTAAAGGCTTATGACGAAGCGGCGCTGGAGAAGCGCCGGCCGCTGCCGCAGTGGATCATGGGAACAACGGAGGCCCCCGGTCTGACAGAGGCGTTTGTCCTTTCCTGGCTCGAGGAGGAGATGGCCCTCCGCAACGTGATCCGGGCAGCCAACCATGAGCAGGACGTCCGGGACCTCTTAAAACGGTACAAGCAGCAGCTGGTGGAGATGGGCCGCGTCGTCCTTCGGGAATTCGGCTACGAGAGACAGATCGACGCCCGGGCTGCCGAACAGGATATTGCTCCGGAAGAGGCCGTGCTTGACCTGATCGGTGAAAATGAAATCCTCCAGGCCGAAGTGGCCAAGCTGGCGGTCTTGCGCGGTTGGGCCGAGCAAACTGAAAGCAAATACCGTTTTAATGAGAGCGCCCCGGATCCTCAGGTGGTCGTCCGGAAACTGAACGAGGCGGATCCCGCGACACGGGACCGCATCGATCGTGAGGGGCGCCGGATTGTTTGGGAACAGAACCGGGCGGATCTGCAGAAAGAAGTGGATCAGGCGATAAAATTACAGGCGTTGGATTTTGATGCCGCTCTCAAGCAGGTCATCGAATCCAAACAGGTGCTTGGCCAGCGGCCTTATCTCGCCCACTGGGAGTCGGCCCGGCGCTGGGTGGCGCGTGACCTCGTGATTCAGGAACTGGGGCTTGAGCCCAATGTTCGCCGGTGGTACCGGGAGCACACCCAGCTGGCCCGGACGACCGCCCGCCAAACCGTCGTGGATCGTTACCAGCTTCGCGGCCTCATGATCGATCCCCGGCACAACTATCAGAGCGATGGAACTTACCTGCAGGATTCCGACACTTGGGCCCCGAGCCCCTGGAAGATGCGGTACCTGATCGCCGCCGGTCCCTCCCAGGTGGATTTGGGCGGGGAGGACACCACTTCCAAACAGCTGAAGTCCATTTCCATCTGGCCCAAATGGGGAGGGGTGGTCAGCC
>JAUSCU010000053.1 GCA_030651065.1 Candidatus Omnitrophota bacterium
TCCTAGGGGTCTGACCGCGGCGAGGACATTGTTGAGGACGCCCTGATAGCGGAACGGAAACTCGGGCTTTAAGTGGAGGAGAAGGCCCTCGCTGAGTTCCTGCCGGAGGCGTTAGCTCTGGTACGGGAGACGTCCCGCCGCGTGACCTTGATGCGCCACTTCGACGTTCAGCTGATCGGCGGCATGGTGCTTCACCACGGCAAGATCGCCGAGATGGCGACCGGCGAAGGCAAAACCCTGGTCGCGACCGCCCCCGCCTACTTGAACGCCTTGCTGGGCCGCGGCGTCCACATCGTCACCGTCAACGACTACCTGGCCCGCCGCGACCGGAACTGGATGGGCCCGATCTACGAGTCGCTGGGCCTCACCGTCGGTGTGATCCAGCATGGTTTGAATCCCGCCGAGCGGCGGCAGTCCTACGGCTGCGACTTGACCTACGGCACGAACAACGAGTTCGGCTTCGACTACCTGCGGGATAATATGGCGATCTCTGTTGAGGAGTGCGTTCAGCGGGTCCTCTCCTACGCGATCGTGGACGAGGTGGACTCGATCCTCATCGATGAGGCCCGCACGCCGCTGATCATTTCCGGACCGGCCGAGGAGTCCACCGACCTCTACTACCGCATCGACCGGATCATCCCGCAGCTGGTCAAGGAGACCGACTACACGGTGGACGAGAAAGCCCACAGCGCGATGCTCAGCGAAGAGGGGATCAAGAAGGCGGAGGGGTTGCTGGCGATAGAGAACCTCTATGAGGGGGGAAACGTCACGCTGGTGCACCACATCAACCAGGCGCTGCGGGCCCACACTCTGTACCGGCGGGACGTGGAGTACATGATCAAGGACGGCCAGGTAGTGATCGTGGACGAGTTCACCGGCCGGCTGATGCCGGGCCGGCGCTGGTCCGACGGGCTGCACCAGGCGGTCGAAGCCAAGGAGGGGGTCAAGATAGAAAGAGAAAACCAAACCCTCGCCACGATCACCTTCCAGAACTACTTTCGCATGTTCGACAAGCTCTCCGGCATGACCGGGACCGCCTCCACCGAGGCCTCGGAGTTCCACGAGATCTATAAGCTGGAGGTGGTGACCATCCCCACGAACCAGCCGCTGATCCGGACGAACCACCAGGATGTGGTCTACCGGACTGTCGGGGAAAAATACCTCGACGTGGTACAGGAGATCGCCGAGATGCACGCGCTGGGCCGGCCGGTGCTGGTCGGCACGATCTCGATCGAGAAATCAGAACGGCTCTCGCAGCTCTTGAAGCAGCCGGGCCCGCTGATGGAGTGGCTGCAGAAACAGCGCCAGCAACTCGCGAAGGAAAAAGAGAAAGGCAAAGCATCGGAGCCGCTGCTCAAGGAAATGGAAGAGCGGATCCGCCGCACGGAGCTGGCGGTGCAAAAGGTGAGGGAAGGGATCCCTCACCACGTGCTGAACGCCCGCTACCATGAGCTGGAGGCCCAGATCGTGGCGCAGGCCGGCCGCTTTGGGGGAGTCACGATCGCCACCAACATGGCCGGGCGGGGTACCGACATCCTGCTCGGCGGCAATCCGGAGTTCCTGGCGGCGGCCGAGATCAAGCGCAAAAACGAGGCCGCTGGAGCCGGCGCCGAGATCCCCGAAGAAGAGAAAACCAAGATCCTCGCTCACATGCGGGAGCAGGTCCGGTCCGAGCATGACAAGGTGGTCTCGGTCGGCGGCCTGCATGTGCTCGGCACCGAGCGGCACGAGTCCCGCCGGATCGACAATCAGCTGCGCGGCCGCTCCGGCCGGCAGGGGGACCCCGGCTCCAGCCGCTTCTACGTTTCCCTTGAGGACGACCTGATGCGGATCTTCGGGGAGAACCGCCTGATCGAGATGGTCAAGGCGCAGATCCTCGAGGGGGAAGTCATCGAGATGAAGATGATGACCCGCGCGCTTGAGTCGGCGCAGAAGCGGGTGGAGCTGCACAACTTCGAGATCCGCAAGCAGCTGCTCCGGTACGACGACGTGATGAACCGCCAGCGGGAGGTGATCTACAAAGAGCGGCGCGGCGTGCTCGAAGGGCAAAACCTGAAAGAAAAGATCCTGGAGATGGCGGAGGAGTCGGTGGATGGCCTCCTGGCCCTCGCCGCGCCGGAGCAGCAGGAGAGGGAGGAGTGGAACTTCAAGGAGCTGTGCGACACGTTCCAATCCCAGTTCGGGGTGCTGGTTCCACTCGAGGCCAAGGATCTGGGCCGCGAGGAGCTGGGCGACCGGCTCAAAGAGATTGCCGGCCAAACTTACGAGCAGCGGGAAAGGGATTTCGGCGCCGAGCCCATGCGCCGGTTGGAGCAGTGGGTGATGCTGCAGGTGATTGACTCCAAATGGAAGGACCACCTGTACGGCATGGACCACTTGCGGGAGGGGATCGGCTACCGGGTCTACGGCCAGCAGGACCCGCTGGTGGAGTACCAGCACGAGGCGTACCAGATGTTCACGCAGATGGTGGCGGCGGTCCGGGCCGAAGTGGTGGAGCTGATCTTCCGGGTCCAGGCGGTGAAACCGGAGCCGGCTAAGCGGATACTGGCCCCGACGGAGTTTTCCCACCCCGAGGCGCCCAAGTCTGTGGCCGCCTCCTCCGCGTTGAACCCCAAAGGATTCTTGGAAGGGACGAGCGAGCCGGTCATCCCCGGTTTTCAGCCGGGCCCGGCCGCAGAGTCTCAGGGCCCGAAAGTGGGAAGAAATGATCCCTGCCCGTGCGGCAGCAATAAAAAATTCAAAAAATGCCATGGAGCATAAACAAGGAGGTCATCGGATGGTTCGAAAGATGTTGTACGGTTTCCTGGCGGTCGCGGCGGTGTCTCTCCCGTCCGCCGGCGCGGTGTTTGCCGAGGATGAACCCAGAGCGGAGTTCCAGGAGATCTCCGCACAGCCGCAGTCCCGCGCCAACCGGCAGCCGACCGCCGCCGAGATGCAGGAGATCATGGGTCCGATGATGGGCGAGATGATGTCCAACATGCTCAAAGCCATGAGCAAGACCATGGCTGAGCCGCAGATCGCCCAGAACTTCGCCACCTTCACGCGCAACTACTACCAGGCGCTGACGGACCGCGGGTTCTCCGAGGAGGAAGCTTTAAAGATCGTCACGGCCAGCGGCCTTCCTTCCATGGGAGGAGGCAAGTAGCAACCGCGGTCCTCGCCACTGCTCTTCTTTTAATCCTCAGCACTCCCCCGTTTGACCTGGGGTGGCTGGCGTGGGGTGCCTTTGTTCCCTGGATTCTCCTGCTGGAGGAATGTTCACCCCGGCAGGCCTTCCGGAGCGGGTATTTGATCGGCCTCATCTTTTTCGGCGGCACCCTCTGGTGGGTCGGGCACGTCACAGTTCCTGGGGCGATTTTGTTGCCCGCCGCCCTCGCCCTTTATTTCGCCGCGTGGGGTTGGCTGGCGAACCGGTTCCTGCAAACGCGCCCTCTTCTGTCCACCCTGCTTCTGCCGGCCGCCTGGACGGCTCTCGAGTACCTGCGTTCCCATCTGCTCAGCGGTTTCGGCTGGAATCTCCTTGCCCACACGCAGTGGAACTGGACCGAAATCATCCAGCTGGCCGGGTTCACCGGCGTTTGGGGCGTTTCCTTCCTGGTCGTGCTGGCCAACACGGCGCTGTGCGGGTTTCTGCAGCGCAGAAAAAAGGGATGGGTGGGACTGCTCTTGGCGGGGCTCTGCCTGCTGGCCGCTTTTTTGTATGGTAGAACCGTCCTCCGGGAGCTGGATGCCCGCGAGCCGCGGGCTCAGGTGAAGATCGCCCTTCTGCAGGGAAACATCCCCCAGCCGGAGAAGTGGGACGAATCCTTTCAGGAAGCGATCTGGAAACGCTACGAAGAATTGATGGCCGAGGCGGCGAAAGAGAAACCGGACCTGATCGTCTGGCCGGAGACCGCCGTTCCCGGCTACCTGGAAGATTTTGCGATTGAGGACCGGCTGAAGACAATCTCCCGCTCCGCCGGCGCGGAGATGCTGGTGGGGCTCCCGACGGAAGATTTGGAGAGCGGCCTGCCGTACAACAGCGCGCTGTTGCTGGGGCAAGATGGCGAGGAGCGGGCCCGCTACTCCAAAATCCACCTGGTTCCCTTTGGGGAGTTTATCCCGTTCAAGCCGGTCTTGGGCTGGCTGAAGAAATTCTACCCGGTTGCCGACTTCGCGCCGGGCAAGGAATGGACGGTTTTCCCGACGCCGCCGCCGGTCAGCGTGCTGGTCTGCTTTGAGGATCTTTTTCCGGAGCTGGCCCGCCGGTTCACGCGGGAAGGGGCCGGCTGGCTGCTGGTGATCACCAACGACGCCTGGTTCGGCCGGTCCGCCGCTTCGGTGCAGCACCTGCAGGCCTCCGTTTTCCGGGCGGTCGAGAACGGGGTGTGGCTCGGCCGGGCCGCCAACACCGGCTGGACCGGGTTCGTGGACCCGGCTGGCCGGCGGCTGCCGCCACCCGGGCAGATTCCCCGTTTCAAACCGGGGGTGGCGGTGACCGAGCTGCCGGTTCTTTCCCGGCGAGGGACCTTTTACACCCGCTGGGGGGATTGGTTCCCGATCCTCTGCTTGGGTTTAACCGTTTTGGCCTTTATAATGAAAAGCCCCCATGGAAACTCTCGATCAGTTTAGAAATCAACGGGTTACGAAACTGGAAGCGCTCCGGAAAGCCGGCAGCGATCCTTACCAGACCTCGTTTGACCGGGGAAGCACCATCGCGGAGCTCCTGGCCTCTTTCGAGGAGGAAAAACAGGCCCGCGCCGCCGGGCGGCTCACCGCGATCCGGGGGCACAGCAAAAGCACCTTCGCCGATCTTCGGGACGGAACCGGCCGGATCCAGATCTTCTTTTCGCAGGAGCAATTGGGGGACCTCTACGCCCAGCTGGAGCTGCTGGACCTGGGCGACATTGCCGGCGTGGAGGGGATCTGCTTCACCACCCGCACCGGCGAGAAATCTCTGCGGGTGACCGGCTGGAAACTGCTTTCCAAGGCGCTGCGCCCTCCGCCGGAGAAATGGCACGGGTTGCAGAACGTGGAACTGCGCTACCGGCAGCGGTACCTGGATCTCCTGAGCAACGCCGACACCCGAAAAACCTTCGAACAGCGCAGCCGGATCGTCTCCGGCATCCGGCGGTTCCTCGATGGGAGGGGGTTCCTGGAGGTGGAGACGCCGATGATGCAGCCGATCCCCGGCGGGGCGGCCGGCCGGCCCTTTAAAACGCACCACAACGCGCTCGACATGGACCTGTATCTTAGGATCGCGCCGGAGCTGTACCTAAAAAGGCTGCTCGTTGGCGGATTCGAGAAGGTCTACGAGATCAACCGGAACTTCCGAAACGAGGGCCTCTCTACTCGCCACAATCCGGAGTTCACCATGCTGGAGGCCTACGAGGCCTACAGCGACTGCGCCGGCATGATGGAGCTCACCGAGGAGCTGGTCACCGGGCTCGCGCAGGATCTGCACGGCAAGCTGCAAGTGGAGTTCTCCGGAAAGACGGTGGATCTCGCACGTCCCTGGAAGCGGGTCTCCTTCGCCCAGCTGGCCAAAGAGAAGGCCGGCATCGAGCCGGGGGATTCCCTCGAGACGATGGCCAAGAAACTGAAAGCCGGCGAGGCCGCCAAACTGCCGAAGAACCAGCTGGCCAAGCTGGTGATGGCCTGGTTGGAGGAGCTCTTTCCCGATGACGGCGGAGCGCCGGTCTTCGTAACGGAGTTCTTCAAGATCTTCTCGCCGCTGGCGAAATCACTGCCGGGACAGCCGGAGATCGCCGACCGGTTCGAGCTCTTCATCTGCGGCATCGAGATGGCCAACGCCTACTCCGAGCAGAACGATCCGCTTGCGCAGCGCAAGAGTTTGGAAGGCTCGCAGGAGTTGGGTGGCGAGCAGGCGCAGGCGGTGGACGAAGATTTCCTGGAAGCGCTGGAGTACGGCATGCCGCCGGCGGGTGGGCTTGGTATCGGCATTGACCGTCTGGCCATGCTGCTCACCGGCGCCCCCTCCATCCGCGACGTGATCTTGTTCCCAACTTTGAAGCCGGAAGGCAAGCCATGAGATACGAGTGGTTTTTGGCGACGAGGTATCTGGGCGGGCTGCGAAGACAGCAGCCGGTCGTCTCCGTGATCGCCATGATCTCCGTGCTGGGGATCGCGCTTGGCGTGGCGGCGTTGCTCGTGGTGCTGGGCGTCATGTCCGGGTTCGACGCGGACCTGGAGGAGAAGATCATCGGGGCCAACCCGCACCTGTTGGTGCAGGCGGAGGGAGGTATCCGGGATGTGGAGGCCGTCACGCGGAAAATCCTGGAGACGCCCGGCATCGCGGCGGCCGCCCCGATGCTGCAGACGCAGACCTTAGTCCGGCACGGTTCCGAGTCGCTCGGCGTGCTGCTGAGGGGGGTGGACCCGATGAAGGAGCCGCAGGTCACCCGGCTGCCGCAACTGCTCAAGCAGGGAAGCTGGCCGCCCGGCCCCGGCGACTTGGTGGTCGGCTCGGAATTTGCCAAGCGGTGGGGATTGCGCGTGGGGGATTCGATCGAGGTGGTCGGCGGCGAGAAGGGGAAGCCGATCCCGATGCGGATCAGCGGTATCTTCACAACCGGCATGTACGACTACGACATGTACCTGACCCTTACCCGGATGGAGACCGCGCAGATGATCGCGGGCGGCAAAGAGCCGGCCCTGCCGACCGGTATCGGGGTGCGGCTGGATGATGCGGTCCGGGCGCCGGAGATCCAGCAGAAGCTGAGGCAGTCGCTCGGTTTCCCGTACTATGTGGTCAGCTGGATGGACATGAACAGCAACCTGTTCGCGGCGCTGAAGCTGGAGAAGCTGGTGATGTTCATCATCCTGACGCTCATCGTGCTGGTGGCCTGCTTCAACATCATTGCCACTCTGCTGATGATGGTGGTGAGCAAGACGAAGGAGATCGGTATCTTGAAGGCGGTCGGGGCCACAAACGGCGGCGTGCGGGACCTTTTCACGATTGCCGGGCTGCTGATCGGGCTGGCCGGTACCGCGCTGGGGACCGGCATCGGGCTGTCCCTCTGCGCGCTGCTGAAGAAATACCAGTTCATCAAACTGCCGGCCGACATCTACTACATTGACCGGCTGCCGGTGAAGCTGGAGGCGGTGGATGTGGCCTCCGTGATCCTGGCGGCGCTGGCGATCAGCTGGGTGGTCTGCCTCTACCCGTCGTGGGTCGCCGCGCGGCTGGAGCCGGCCCGCGCGCTGAGATATGAATGAGCGCGCTGCTGGAAGCGGTCGATCTCAAGAAGTGGTACCGCATGGGCGACCAAACGCTGGAAGTTCTGCGGGGCGTCAGCCTGCACGTTCCGGCGGGGGAGCTGGCGGTGATCGTCGGCCCATCGGGGGCCGGAAAATCCACGCTGCTGCATTTGCTTGGCGGGCTGGACCGCCCCTCCGGCGGCGAGGTGTTGTTTGAGGGGAAGAGCCTTTCCGGCATGGCGGAGAGGGAGGCCTCGCTGCTGCGCAACCGGGCGTTCGGGTTCGTCTTTCAGTTTTATCATCTGGTGCCGGAGCTCACGGCGCTGTAGAACGTGATGCTGCCGGCCTGGATCGGCCGCTCCAAGGCGGATGTGGAGAAGCGGGCCCGCGGGCTGCTCGACCACGTGGGGTTGTCCCGCCGGGCGGATCACGTGCCGGCGGAACTTTCGGGCGGCGAACAGCAGCGGGTGGCGATCGCCCGGGCGCTGATGAACAACCCGCGGGCGGTCTTCTGCGACGAGCCGACCGGCAACCTGGACTCGGCGACAGGGCAGGGGATTCTAGAGCTTTTGTTGCAGATGAACAAGGAACAGGGGACGACGCTGGTGGTGGTGACCCACGAGCCGGCGATCACGAAAGTGGCGCGGAACGTATTTTCATTAAAGGACGGACAGCTATGGGCCTAAAAATCTACTTGAACGGAAAGCTGGTGGACGCCTCCGAGGCGAAGATCTCCGTCTACGATCACGGCCTGCTCTACGGCGACGGCGTGTTCGAGGGGATCCGCTCCTATGGCAGCTTGGTCTTTAAGCTCAAGGAGCACGTGGACCGGTTGTTTGAATCGGCCCACACGATCCTGCTCAAAATCCCGATGACAAAGAAGGAGATGATGGAGGCGGTGGTTGCCACGCTCAAGGCCAACAAGCTGACCGACGCCTACGTCCGGCTGGTGGTCACGCGCGGCACGGGTGATCTGGGGCTGGACCCGCGCAAGTGCGACAAGGCCACCCTGTTCATCATCACCGACAAGATCGTTCTCTATCCGGAGCGGGTGTACCGGGAAGGAATGGAGATCGTCACGGTGCCCACGCCCCGCAACCTGCCGGAGGCGCTGAACCCGCAGATCAAGTCGCTGAACTACCTGAACAACATCCTGGCGAAGATCGAGGCGACGAACGCCGGCGTGCAGGAGGCGCTCATGCTCAGCGCCCACGGCTACGTGGCCGAGTGCACGGGCGACAACATCTTCATCATCAAGGGGGGTGCCTTGCTCACGCCGCCGCCGTACGCCGGCTTGCTCAAGGGGATCACGCGCGGCTGCGTGATGGATCTGGCCCGCAAGGCGAAAATCCCAGTCCGGGAGGAGATGATGACGCGCCACGACCTCTACAACGCCGAGGAGTGTTTCTTGACCGGCACCGCTGCCGAGATCGCCCCGATCGTGAAGATCGACGGGCGGACCATCGGTTCGGCCAAGCCGGGCACGGTGACGTTGCGGCTGATGAAGGCGTTCCGCGCGCTGACGAAAACCGACGGGGTGAAATACTAAGTGACCTGTGATCTGTGCAGCAAGATCGAAGCCACTGTCCACCTCACCGAGGTGATCAACAACGAGACGCGAGAGCTGCATCTCTGCGAGACCTGCGCCCGGGAGAAGGGGGCCGAGGCGGCGGAGCAGCCGTTTGCCGGCGGGCTGGCG
Source organism: Candidatus Omnitrophota bacterium (assembly GCA_030651065.1). Taxonomy (GTDB): domain Bacteria; phylum Omnitrophota; class Gorgyraeia; order 1-14-0-20-64-10; family 1-14-0-20-64-10; genus JAUSCU01. The sequence goes on from JAUSCU010000053.1 coordinate 8,900, forward strand.
GAGCTGCTGGCCGGTCTGGCCGACTTGAGCACCCAGCTGCCCGGTGGCGCCGCGGTGCTGGCGATCCACTGCTCCCAGTGCGGGCTCACCTACGAGGATTTCAAGAAGAGCGGGCGGCTCGGCTGCGGCGGCTGATACGAATCTTTCCGCAAGGTGATCGCACCACTCTTGAAGAAGATCCATGGTTCCGCCGAGCATGCCGGCCGGGTGCCTCCTCCAGCACCCGTTGTTCCGGAAAAGTCCGGAGCCGACCCGAAACCCGACGTCCCGAAACTTAAGGAGCAGCTCAAGACGGCGATCGAAACGGAGCTGTTCGAGGAAGCGGCGAAACTGCGCGACAAGATCCGGACGCTGGAGGGGAAGAAAAGAAAATCGTGACTCTCGACGATCTCGCCCAACAGATCGGGGAATGGCTGCGGGGCACCGGCGAGCATGCCGACATCGTGATCTCCTCCCGCATCCGGCTGGCCCGCAACCTGGAAGGGATCCCCTTTCCGCACTGGGCGACCAAGCCGCAGCGGGCCCAGGTCCGCGCCCGCGTGATTGAGGCGGTGCAGGCCTCCCGGTTCCTTAAAGGATCGCTGATCCTGGAAATGAAGGGGATGACCGAGACGGACCGTCTGCTGCTGCTGGAGCGCCACTTGATCAGCCGGGAGCTGATGTCTGGCTCCAGCGAGAAGGCGGTGATCGTCAGCGACCGGGAGATCATCTCCATCATGGTCAACGAGGAGGACCACCTTCGCCTGCAGGTGCTGCAGTCCGGGTTCAACCTGCCCGAGGCCTGGACGCTGCTGGCCCAAGTGAGCGACGAGCTGGAGAAAAATCTCCGCTACGCCTTTCTGCCGGACTGGGGGTATCTTACAGCCTGTCCGACCAACGTCGGCACCGGACTGCGGGCTTCCTGCATGCTGCATCTGCCGTGCCTCGTGATGACCAAACAGGTCAGCCGGGTACTGCACGCGGTGACCCGGCTGGGGCTGGCCGTGCGCGGCTTCTACGGGGAAGGGACCGAGGCGACCGGCAACTTCTTCCAGCTTTCCAACCAGGTCACGCTCGGCATCTCCGAGGAGGAGACGCTCGACAATCTCGGGCGGCTGATCCGGCAGGTGGTGGAGCAGGAGGAGGCCGCCCGGCGCGCGCTTCTGGCCCAGAGCAAAGACGCCCTGGAAGACCGGATCTGGCGGGCGTACGGAACCTTGAAAAGCGCCCACCTCATCACCTCCGGCGAGACGGTAAACCTGCTCTCCCTGGTCCGTCTTGGCGTGGACTTAGGCCTCATCTCCGGCGTCGAGCGGGGGATGGTCAACCGCCTCTTCATCCAGACCCAGCCGGCCCATCTCCAAAAGCTCGAAGGCCGCCCGCTGACCCCCTCCGAGCGGGACAGCCGCCGCGCCCGCCTCCTCCGCGAATCCCTGTAGTTAGATTGTATTAAAATTTAGAAATAAATTGTCCAATTTCCCCGTCTGAGGGTATACTTTTTCTTATGAAACCCCGTTCTCTCCTGGCAGGGGTCACCCTGCTGGCTTTCCTCACCACTCAAGGAATCTGCCCGATTCCGGCCTTTGCCCTGCGCCCCTCCGTGGAAGGGGTCCAATCCGGCTTGGAGGAGAAACTGACCGGACCGGAGCAAAGTGTTGAGGGGAGTTGGCAGCGAACCGGGGTGGAGCTGCGCCTTGTTCTTCAGGTATTGGACCGCCTTTTTTCCCAGTCCGCCATCGAAAAGACAGTCCAATCAAGGGACCGGAGGAAAAGATCGCCCGAAGTTGAAGTCCTTGTCGAACTGAAATCGATTCAGAATTCGCTGCAGGCACTCCACTCATTATTTGAGAACCCGCTGGTTCAGCCGATAGCTGACAGGGAGCGAATAGACGAGTTGCTGCAAGCGGCTCAGGGTTTCATTCAGAATGCGTGGAACGACATCTACCGGCTCGATGAAGAGTTTCGCTACCAGTTTCTCGATGAGATTTCGTTCCTGAGTTCGGAGCAACCCATTTACCAGCGGATGTTACTCTACGGCGATGGGGGTGGTTGGAAGGAAGTTCAGGAAAAGCTCGCTCAGCGTGGATTGACTCCGCCCCTTGCCACCGCCGCCGGGGTGGAGGAGTGGTCAGCCAAACAAATCCAGCAAGCAAAGGAACTTAGACAAAGTTTGGCCGAAGAAATGCAGCTCCAGGTGATCTCAGAGAATTCGCTTCTGGGATACAGCCGACCGATCAGCGATTCAGAGATAGAGGGGGTATTAAATCGGCTTCCGCGTTCGATCAGTGTCTTTTTGGGGTTGGGATACTTGAGAGGTATGTACACCTCGAAAACTTTTGCGACCGTTGCGAGTAATAATGCCAAGCTCGCAGAGTTGGGTACCCGCCGAGAGAGATTTCTTTCAATCCTTGCTTTGGCGGATGTCCCGGACAGTATTCGCGCCCAGTATCTTCGAACACGCCTCAAAAGTTTAGGGCTGCCGTTCGCAAAAAATCCCCCCACCGATGAAGAAGTTTTTTCTTTATTGCAAACAACGGACATTCTTACCCAGGTGGGGTGGCTTCTCTGGGGCACGCTTCCGGAACCTATGCGTGCTCGCTGGCGAACTCTTCCACTTCTGGAGGAGCCAATCCGCCGTCTTGTTCTAGCGCCTTCAGGAACGGACCGTTTCGAACGCTCATTATTCGCGCACGCGTTTGAATGGCACATGAATCCCCAGTCCGTCCTCAGAATGATGGACCAGCCGGAGCTTTCTGGCGAGACCCGTCAGTTTTTCGATGATCTGCTGGCCTGGGTGGAGCAACAGGCGCAAGGGCTCAATCCGCTTCCCGGAACTTATCTGCCCGCCGCCGGGGTGGAGGAGCCACTCCCGCGCGAATTTCTCACTTATCAAGAAAGATTAGTGAACCAAGTGAATGCAGAGGGTAACTTTAAAGTCCATCTCGATCAGAATGGTTTCGTTGAGACGTTGGATCTTCCAACAGCAACTGCTCTTAACACGCGGTTTAAGCTGGATTACGGAGGGACAAAATACCTCCTCTTGGCCGAGGATTCTTCGAGGATTTTGCTGGTAGAAACCGCCCTAAAAGCATTTTATGTGATCGATGCCAATGACTATAGGAATCTTCGTTCAGCAGGCCCTAAGCTTACGGCAGGTGTTTTCACTGAACAGATTGATCCTGGGCCGGGCATGATTGATGAGGGCAGAGGGCAAGAGGAACTCAGAGATCTTTTGGTGCAGATTGGTGCTGCCGGTGAGACCGCAGGATTTGACGTAACCCCCCTCGTTTATTCAGGTGACGTGGAACCAGATGACCTCGACACAGCCCTTCGAGGAGTGGTCACAATCAAGATGCCTGAGGGGGAATCGTCCATTCGAGTGGTTGTCTCACAGGGCAACTGGGTGGTTTCAAAACTTCCTGCCGCCGGGGTGGAGGAGGACGTTCGGGGGGAGGGGGCTTCATTTTCCGTGCGGACGGAGTCCAGCCAGGACCCGGAGGAATTGTTCAGGATTATCGGAGAGTTCACCGTTCCGCCGCGGGCAAGGCACGACGAGCTGCATTTGCTGGATCCCATGCAGGAACAGATGACCCAAAGATTTTCAGACAGGGTACGGCGTGAAAGAGTCCCTTTGCGCGTTATCGGGGAAGTGGCCGACGACGCGCTGGTAGTTTTTCGGGGACAAGAGATTGGTCTCGCCATCCACCTTTCGGAAGTCCTGAGCAACGCCATTGATGCCGTCGCGGATCGCTCAGAAGCGGAAAGCGGCTGGAATCAGGGGCGGGTTGAGATCACTCTCCGCCGGCAAGGAGACGCGTTAATTCTTGAGGTGTCGGACAACGGCATCGGTTTCACGGAAACCGACCTTAGGGATAACGCCCTTCGGAATGGGTTCACGACCAAAGGAGGTGAAGCCAGGATAGGTGAATCCGGCGGCGCGCTCCTGGATCTCTACGGGCGCAATCTTGTGGAGCAGTTGGGCGGATCGTTGGAAATCATTTCCCGCCGGGCTGGAGAACCGGAAAGCGGGCGTCTCCTCTATCAGCCTTCCAACGAACAAGAATACAGTTTCAGCAGGGCAGATCGTTCGGAAACGGGCACTGCCGTGCGCTGGAGCTTTCCGGGAGTTTTTTCTCCCACTGCCGCCGGGGTGGAGGAGGGGGAGCTGATAGCCGAAGAAACGGTGGCGGCGGATGCGGCAGAACTGGCCAGCGGGTTCCGGGTAGCGGTGCAGGCGAACCTCCAGCCGGGTCTGGCAGGGCGGTTCGGCGAGGCGCGGTTGGTGACCATTTCCAACGAGCCGGAGCGGGCGGCCCAGGAGCTGAAAGAGCTGGCCGCCGATGAGAGCGTGGCCGCCATCCTGCTGGACCGCATGCAGTTCCTCGATGAGAAAGAGGTCCTGCGGATCCTGCCAGCGGAACACGGTCCCGCCTTCCTGCTGTTCCCGGTGGAGGCGCAGCTGTTCACCCCGGCGGTGGCGGCCGCTCTCCTGCGTTTGCAGCTCCCCGCCAACGGGCTCTTTCTGCTGAAGCTCAAGCAGGACGAGCTTGGCACCCACCTGCAGGTCTACGCTTAACCCTCTGAAAATTTCTTTCCCTGTGCGATAATAGCTAGACGTATTATGGCTCTATAGAGGAAGGAGAGCTGCCCTTATGAATATGTTTAACCGCTTTACAGAGCGCGCCCGCAAGGTGATCCTCTTGGCCAAGGAAGAGGCCAAGCGGTTTAACCATGATTACATCGGCACGGAACACATCCTGCTTGGCCTGATCCGCGAGGGAGAAGGAGTCGCGGCGGCCGTCCTGCAAAATCTCGGCCTTTCTTCCGATCAAATCCGCCTGGAAGTTGAGAAACTGGTTCAGCTGGGCCCTTCCACGATTGTCTCCGGCGACATCCCGTTCACTCCGAAGGCCAAGAAGGTGATCGAGCTGGCGATGGACGAAGCGCGCAACCTCGGCCACAACTACATCGGGACGGAACACCTTTTGCTGGGCTTGATCCGTGAGGGGGAGGGAATCGCCGCGCAGGTGCTGGTGAACCTCGGACTCGACCTGGGCAAGGTGCGCCAGGAGGTGATGGAGCTCTTGGGCTCGACGGCGCCCGGCTATTCGGTCGGCGGCGGCACCCCGCAGCCGGCCAAGACCAAGACCCCGGCGCTCGACGCGTTCGGCCGGGATCTCACGCAGTTGGCCCGCGAGAACAAGCTGGACCCGGTGATCGGCCGCCAGGGGGAGATCGAGCGGGTGATCCAGATCCTCTCCCGCCGCACGAAGAACAACCCGGTGCTGCTCGGCGAGGCCGGCGTCGGCAAGACGGCCATCGTTGTGGGGCTTGCGCAGCAGATCATCAAGGGAGAAGCCCCGGAGCTCCTTAAGGACAAGCGGGTGATCATCCTGGACTTGGCTCTGATGGTGGCCGGCACCAAGTACCGCGGCCAGTTCGAGGAGCGGATCAAGTCGGTGATGGACGAGATTAAGCGCTCGGAGAACGTGATCATCTTCATCGACGAGCTGCACACGCTGGTCGGGGCCGGCGGCGCCGAGGGAGCGATCGACGCCTCGAACATCCTGAAACCGGCGCTGGCGCGCGGCGAGATCCAGTGCATCGGCGCCACCACGCTGGACGAGTACCGCAAGTACATCGAGAAGGATGCCGCGCTGGAGCGCCGCTTCCAGACGATCGTCGTGGAGCCGCCGAGCGTGGAGCAGGCGATCGAGATCTTAAAGGGCCTGCGGGACCGGTACGAGACCCACCACAAGGTGAAATATTCCGACGCGGCGCTGGAAGCGGCGGCGAAGCTGTCCGAACGGTACATCTCCGGCCGGTTCCTGCCGGACAAGGCGGTGGACCTGATCGACGAGGCCGGCTCCCGCGCGCGGTTGTCGGTGCTGACCGCCCCGCCCAATTTGAAGCAAGTGGAGGAACGGATCGATCTGCTGCGCCGCGAAAAGGAGGCCTCCGTCAAGGGGCAGGATTTTGAGAAGGCGGCAGCACTCCGGGACCAGGAGCGGGAGGCCAAGTCGGAGCTGGAACGGATGAAGCGGGAATGGACCCGCTCAAAGGCCGAGGTTCAGCCGGTCATCACCGCCGAGGACATCGCGCACATCGTCTCCAAGTGGACCGGCATCCCGGTGATCCGCCTCGAGGAGAAGGAAACCCAGAAACTGCTGCGGATGGAGGATGAGCTGCACAAGCGGGTGGTCGGCCAGAACGAGGCGATCGAAGCGATCTCCAACGCGATCCGCCGCTCCCGCGCGGGGCTCAAGAGCCCGAAGCGGCCGATCGGATCATTCATCTTCATGGGCCCGACCGGCGTCGGAAAGACGATGCTGGCCCGGGCGCTGGCCGAGTTCCTGTTCGGGAACGAGGACGCGATCATCCAGGTGGAAATGTCGGAGTACATGGAGAATTTCAACGTCTCCCGGCTGGTGGGCTCCCCCCCCGGCTACGTCGGCTACGACGAA
>JAUSCU010000054.1 GCA_030651065.1 Candidatus Omnitrophota bacterium
TACGAAGGGATCGAGCTGGGGAGCGAAGGTCCGGTCGGCCTTATCACCTACATGAGAACCGACTCGGTGCAGATCTCGGCCGACGCGCAGTCCCAGGCGAAGGCTTTCATCCAGAAAAGCTTTGGGAAGGAGTTCCTGCCGGACGCTCCCCGGAAATACAAGTCCCGCCGCGGCGCGCAGGAAGCGCACGAGGCGATCCGCCCTTCACTGGTTGCGCGGACGCCGGAGGCGATGAAGGAGTTTCTCACGCCGGAACAGCTTAAACTCTACACGCTGATCTGGAGCCGTTTCCTCTCCAGCCAGATGGCCTCCGCCAAGCTGGAGGTGACCGGCGTGGATTTGACGGCGGGGCGCTGCATCTTCCATGCTTCCGGAACGCGGGTGCTCTTTAGCGGTTTCCTGGAGGTGATGAGGCCGGAAGTAAAAAAGGCAAAAGAGAAGGACAAGGAAGAGGCGGAGAAGGAAGAGAAGACCCCCGACGAAGAAACCGACACGGCTCAGCCGCTGCCGGCGCTGGAAAAGGGAGAAAAGCTCAAGGCGCTCAGCGTGGAGCCGACCCAGCATTTCACGAAACCGCCGGCCCGCTACACCGAGGCGTCGCTCATCCGGACGATGGAAGAGCTCGGCATCGGCCGGCCTTCCACCTACGCCCCCACCATTCTGACTCTTTCGACCCGCGGCTACGTGAACCGGCTGGGGCGGTCTCTGGTCCCCGCGGAGATCGGAGAGACGGTGACCGACTTGCTCTCGCAGCATTTCCCGAAGGTGCTGGACGTCCAGTTCACTGCCCGGATGGAGGAAGAGCTGGACGAGGTGGAGGCAGGCAATGAGCCCTGGACCACCTGCGTCAAAGAATTCTACGAGCCCTTCGCGGAGGCGCTCAAGATCGCCACCGCGGAGATGCAGAACATGAAGCAGGAGCCGGTCCCCACCGATGAGAAATGCCCGGAATGCGGGAAGATGATCGTGATCAAGTGGGGGCGGAAGGGAAATTTCCTCAGCTGTTCCGGGTTCCCCGAGTGCAAGTTCGCCAAGTCGATCACCACCGGCGTCAAGTGCCCCGAGCCCGCCTGCGAAGGAGAGCTGGTCCGCCGGATCTCCCGGCGCGGGCCGTTCTACGGTTGCTCCAAGTTCCCGGCGTGCCGGCACATCGAGCGGACGCTGCCGCAAACCAAAACCGAGTAGTGGACCGTTTCATTGAAAAATTCCTGAATTACCTGAAGGCCGAGAGGGACGCTTCGCCCCATACTCTCCGGAACTACACGAAGGATTTAGAGGTTCTGCGGCAGGTGCTGGGGGAAACCCCGTGGGAGAAGACGGACCTGCTGGTGCTGCGCCAGTTCGTGGCCCAACAGCGGGAGGGGGGCCTCTCCAAGGTCACGATCGCGCGGCACGTGGCGACGATCCGTTCCTTCTTCCGTTTCCTGCACCGGGAAGGGCACGTCACGGCAAACCCGGCGCTGGGCCTCGTCCGGCCTAAGCAAGACCGGCACCTACCCTCCTTCTTGAGCGTCGAAGAAACCACCCGCCTGATGGAAGCTCCGGCGGGAGACTCCTTCGCCGCCCGCCGGGACCGGGCGATCCTGGAGACCCTTTATTCGACCGGGCTGCGCGTCAGCGAGCTGGTGAATCTTAAAGTGCGGGACGTGGATTTGATCGGCGGAACGCTGCGGACCGTGGGCAAGGGGAGGAAGGAGCGGATGGTCCCGATGGGATCCTACAGCATCCAGGCGATCCGCGCGTACCTCAAAGCATTGACGCCCGATGAAACCGAGCCGGACCGCCCGTTGTTCCGGAACCAGCGGCGCGGGCGCCTGACCGACCGTTCGGTCCGCCGCATCCTGAACCGGTACCTGATCCAGGTGAGCGTGGACCGCAAGATCTCCCCGCACTCCCTGCGCCATTCTTTCGCCACCCATCTATTGGATCGGGGAGCCGACCTGCGCTCGGTTCAGGAGTTGCTGGGGCACAGCTCGCTGACCACGACCCAGATCTACACGCACGTGACGACGGAACGGCTCAAGAAAGTGTACGAGTCCACCCACCCGAGGGCTTAAGGCCGGTGAAGCAGTTGCTTTTGAAGTTGTATCAGATGGGGTTGTTGGTTTTCGGCATCGGCTACCTGCTGGTCCGGGCGCTCAGAGGCAGGGGTCTGCCGGGCCTGCGGGAGCGGCTGGCCGTCTACTCGCCCGAGCAGCGCCGGCGGTTGGAAGGGATGGACCGCCCGATCTGGATCCATTTGGTGAGCGTAGGAGAAGTAATGGCCGCCCGCCCGTTCGTCGAAGAGATGCGCCGCCGGTTCCCGGGAAAGAAGTGGGTGGTCACGACGGTTACGGCGACCGGCCGGGAAGTAGCGCAAAAGCACTTGAAGGATTCCGGGACCGAGGTGATCTACCTGCCCTGGGATTTAGGGCCGGTGGTGGGGCGGGCTCTCAAGGCGGTCCGTCCGGCGCTGTTCCTCTCGTTCGAGACGGAGCTTTGGCCGGTGCTGTTCGATCAGCTCGGCCGATCAGGTGTTCCGGTGGCCGTGGTGAACGGGCGGATTTCGCCGCGCGCGTACGGGCGGTACCTCTGGATCCGCCCGCTGATGCAGCGGGCGCTGGAGCCGGTCGGCCTCTTTCTCACGCAGAGCCCGCAGGACGCCAGACGCTACGCGGCGCTGGGAGCGGCGAAGGACCGCGTGGTGGTCAGTGGGAATCTGAAGTGGGACTTGATCTTGGAAAAGAACGGGGATTCCGGTCAGGCGCAGGCCCTGCGGCAGATGATCGGGTTGGCGCCGGGGCAATCCTTATGGGTGGCCGGCTCCACGCATGAGGGGGAAGACCAGCTGGTCCTTCAGGCCTATAGCTTCGCGAAGGAGAAATTCCCGAAACTGAGGCTGTTGATCGCGCCCCGGCATCCTGAGCGGACGGTCTCGATCGAGCAGGAGATCTGGGCCACGCCGGCCGAGGGTTGGAGCTCGGTCCGGTATTCGAGCTTGAAGAAAAACGGAGTGGCCGGCAGCGGCGCGATTATTCTTTTGGATACGGTGGGGGATCTGGGCGGTTTCTATGGGATCGCGGACCTGGTTTTTGTCGGCGGGTCGCTGGTCCCGCACGGGGGGCACAACCTGGCGGAACCGGCTTCACTTGGCCGCCCGATCCTGACCGGCCCTTATCTGCATAATTTCCAGGCCATCTCAGAGCTGCTGATGCAGGCGAAGGGGATGATCGTTGTAAAAACGTCGAAGGAACTGGAACAGGCGGTTTTGCGTTTGCTGGCGTCTCCGGCTCAGGCGAAAGAACTTGGGACCCGCGCTCATGCCGTATTCCAGGCGAACCAGGGAGCGGTGAAGCGGACCGTAGACCTGATCGGCCTGCGGTGGGGAAGGGCCTTGTCTTAAGATGAAAAAGCGGGTGGCGGAGCTGGCGCTCAGCGGAGCGGAGAAAATGTACGGAGCCGGTGTGCGGGCGATCCATTGGGGATTCCGCCGTGGAATCCTGAAGAAACACCGGCTGCCGGTGAAGGTGGTCAGCGTCGGCAACCTCACCTGGGGTGGGACGGGTAAAACGCCGCTGGTGATCCATCTGGCGCAGGCGCTTCAATCGCAGGGGCACCGGGTGGCTGTGCTCACGCGCGGGTACGGCCAGGACGAATCGAAACTCATGACGGAGAGGCTGGCCCCGATCCCGGTGCTGGTAGGGCCGGACCGGGTGGCGACCGGCGCTCAGGCGGTCCGGGAGCACGGCGCGGACCTGCTGCTGCTCGATGACGGGTACCAGCAATGGCGCCTGCAGAAAGATTTTGAGATTCTGACCGCCGACGCGGAAGCGCCGTTCGGAAACGGCCGGCTGATCCCGCGTGGCACGCTCCGGGAACCGCCGGCCGCCGCGGCCCGGGCTGATCTGATCGTGTTCAAGGGGAAGGCCTCGGCACAGACGCAGGCCCAAATGAAGCGGATCAACCCCGGCGCGCCGATCTTCCTCATGACCTACGAGCCGCACCAGATGCGGTGCTGGCCGGACGGGAAGGTGGTCCCGCTCAAGAACCTCAAGGGCCGAAAGGTTTGCACGATGGCGGGGATTGGTGATCCCAAGCAGTTCGAGCAGACGGTAACCTCGCTGGAGGCGGACATCCGGATCCGGCACCGGGCCCGGGACCATCACCCCTACACCGCCGGCGAGCTGATCCGGCTGGTCAGCCGGTGCCACCGGCATGGGATCCGGACCGTGGTGACCACCGAGAAGGACGCCGTCCGGATCCCGAAGATTTTCCGGGAGACGGCCGGCCGGAAGCTGGAAGAGACGGAGTTCTGGGTGATCGAAATCAAGCCGAGGTTTGAACCGGATGAAAGCGAACTTCTTCACCGAATCCATACTGTTCTGGCTCGTTAAGAAGACCAGCGCGGCTGCTCAGAAACTGCCCCCGGCGTGGAACGTAGGGGTGGGGGCTGCCGCCGGCTTACTCTTTTATTGTCTGCTGCCGGGCCGCCGCGTGACGGCCCGGGACAACTTGAGAGCGGCGTTCGGTTCCCACTACACCCCCGCCGAGTACGACCGGATGGTGCGGACCCTGTTCGAAAACCTCGGCCGGATGTTCATGGAGGTGGCCGCCATCCCGGTGATCAACCGGGAGTACATGGACCAGTGGGTGAGGATCACACCCGACTCGCGGGAACGTCTGGAGAAGGCGCTCTCCGGCGGCAAAGGGGTCATCTTCCTCGCCGGCCACTTCGGCAACTGGGAGCTAAACAGTATCACCGGCGCTCTGCACGGCTACCCCGTGCTGGTGCTGGCCCGCGAGCAGGGCTGGCCGAAACTCAACCGGCTCCTGACCGAATACCGGGAATCGAAGGGATGCCGCGTCGTCACGAAGGGGTTCCCGGTGAGGGAGCTGATCCAGGGGCTCAAGGAGGGCCGGATCATCGGCATCCTGGCCGATCAGGACGGGGGAAAGCACGGGGTTTTTGCCCCCTTCTTCGGTCGGCTCGCCTCCACGGCGCCGGGCACCATCGCCCTCTCGCTCCGCACCGGCGCTCCGGTGATACCGGCCTTTATGGTCCGCCTCCAGGGGCCGCTGCATAACTTCATTATGGAGGAGCCTCTGCAGATCCCCGCCCACGGGACCGAGGAGGAACGGATCCAGGCGGGCGTCACCGCTTACCTGGAGGTGATGGAAAAATATATCCGCCGGTTCCCGACGCAATGGCTCTGGTTCCATCGCCGGTGGAAATCCAGTCCCGAGCGGCGGATCCTGATCTTCAGCGACGGCAAGGCAGGGCACTTGTCGCAGGCAACGGCGCTCGCGCAGCGGCTGGGCACGGCCTGGCAGGAGCGAGCGTCGCGGGACAGACGGTTGGAGGGAAGAACGGAGCCGCTCGTCACGGCAAAGACGGTGCAGGTGGTCTTCCGCCACCCGGCACTGCGGTTCCTGCTGGATCTCGTCGCCTCGATTCCTCCGCTGCGCTGGATCGGATCCGATTTCTGGCTGCGGATGGCGCTCACGCCGGAATCCTACCGGCAGTTCCAGTCGGAACATGCCCATTTCTCCATCTCCTGCGGCTCCTCGACGGCGGCGGTCAACCTGCTCTGGGCGCGGCAGATCAGCTGCAAGCCGCTCCATATCCTCAAGAGCAGCTTTCCCTCCTGGCGCTGGTTCAACCTGGCGGTCATTCCCCGGCATGACCTGCGCGGTCCGAACGTCCCGCCGAAGGTGATGGTGGTGGACGGGGCCCTGGTGCCCTGGAGGACCGTGACTCCGGAACAGGCGAAAAGCTGGAGCCAGTTGCTGAAACTGGCTCCGGGCAAGAAGCGGATCGGCCTGCTGCTGGGCGGACCGGCCAAAGGGAACGACCTGGATCTAGGGGAAGTGGAACGGATGCTCACCGCGCTGCTGGCGGCGGCCGACAAGCTGGATGCTGAGCTCATGGTTACCACCTCCCGCCGCACAACCTCGAAGATGGAGATCCGCCTCGCCGAGCGCCTGGGCCGTCATCCCCGTTGCCGGCTGTTGGCACTGGTCAACCAGCGGCGGGCCGGCCTCTTGCCGGATACCGCCACGGCGGTTCCCTGCATCCTGGAGTTGTCGGATCTGCTGGTGGTCTCCGGTGATTCGATCTCGATGGTGTCGGAGGCCGCCGCTACGGGTAAGCCGGTGATCGTTTTTCCGCCGAAAACTAAAAAGCCCGCGAAACATCACCGGTTCTTGCGCCAAATGGATGAGAGCGGCCGGCTTCAGTTCGTTCCGGCTGAACAGGTCGCCCCGGCCGTGCTGGCGGCGGCCAACGGATCCGGGCCCCGGTCCGCTTCTCCGGCGCAGCCTAAAGATCCTGCTCTGGAATTCTTGCGTCAGTGGGTCTAACCGTACTGCAGCTGGTGCCTGCCCTGAAGGGCGGGGGTGTGGAGACCGGAACCATCGATATGGCGCGCGGCCTGATTGCTCGCGGGCACCGGGCCGTGGTGATCTCCTCCGGCGGCCCGATGGTGGCGGAGCTGGAAGAGTTGGGCGCCATCCATTACACGCTTCCGATCCACCGGAAAAATCCCTGGGTTTTCCTGCCGTTGGTCGGCCGGATCGCCGAGGTGGTGGAGTCGCACGGGGTGGATGTGATCCACTCCCGCAGCCGCGTCCCCGCGATTGTGGGTTATCTGGCCTGGAGGCGGGTCGCGCGAAAAATCTCCTTCCGCTTAGGCGGCCGCCAGCGGATCCCCTGCTTCATCACCACCGCGCACGGTTACTATGCCGACCACCCGATCAGCCGGATCATGGGCTGGGGCCGGTTGGTGATCGCCAACTCCGAGAGTATCGCCCGCCACATGATGGACGATTTCGGAGTCCCCTCGGAGAAGATCCGGTTCATCCCGCGCGGCGTGGATCTGGACCGCTATGCCTGGAAGGCCCCCCGCCTGGAGGCCCCTCGCGGCGAGTGGCAGGTGGGGGCGATCGGCCGCATCACGCCGATCAAAGGCTTGGCGGTCCTGATCCGGGCGTTTGCCGTCATCGCGAAGCAGCTGCCGAGGGCGAAGTTGCTGATCATCGGTGCGGCTGAGCCGAAGCACCAGGGTCATCTGGCGGAGCTGAAATCCTGGGTCAGCCGGCTGGGTTTGGAGGAGAGGGTGGAGTTTTCCGGTCACCGGGCCGACGTGCCGGCAATGCTCCAGCAGCTGGACCTCCTGGTGTTGCCCTCGATCGGCAAGGAGGCGTTCGGCCGGGTGCTGATCGAGGCGGGCGCGGCCGGAGTGCCGGTGGTGGCGACCCGCGTGGGAGGGATCCCGGAGGTGGTGCTGGACCGGAAGACCGGCCTGCTGGTGCCGCCCGCCGACCCGATGGAGCTCTCGCGCGCGGTACTGGAGCTGCTGAAGGACCGGAAGCTGGCGCTTGAATTTTCGCGCGAGAACCGCCGCCGCGTCGAGACCGTCTACCCGATGACCCGCATGGTCAGCCAGACGCTGGAAGCGTACCAGGAGGCCTCAGAACGGCTGAGAATACTGGTGATAAAACTCAGCGCTACCGGCGACGTGGTGCTGATCACGCCCAGCTTGCGCGCGCTGCGCAAGCGGTTTCCTCAGGCGCACATCACGATCCTGGTCGGCCGCGAGCACAGTGAGCTGCTGAATCGCTGTCCCTACATTGACGATTTGATATCATTCGATCGCCGCCGGGAAGGAACACCGCTTGGCCTGCTGAAGGTAAGCAAGCGCCTGCGCTCCGCGCAGGTGGACCTGGTAGTGGATTTCCAGAACAACCGGATCAGCCATTGGCTGGGCGCTTTGAGCGGGGCGCCCCACCGTTACGGGTTTGCCGGCCGCAAGTGGAGCTGGCTGCTGTCGCACGCGGCGACTGAACCGGCCCGCCCGGTCCCGCCGGTGGACCACCAGTTCCGCCTGCTGCAGCTGTTGGGACTCCAGGAGCCCAGCAAAGACCTGGAGCTTTGGCCGGGTCCCGGCGATGAGGCGCGCGTGGAGAAGCTGCTGAAGGAGGCTTGGATCGCCGAGAACCAGCCGCTCGTGACGGTGCATCCGGGTTCCCGGTGGGCTTCCAAGCGCTGGCCGGCCGAGCGGTACGTCGAGCTGATCGACCGGCTCGCGGTGCTCTCGAAGGCCCGCGTGATCCTGACCGGTTCCGACAAGGAACGCCCTCTCTGCGAGCAGATCCAGCGGGCCGCCAAGTCCAAACCGTTTGTGGCGGCCGGCATGACCTCGCTCAACGAGATGGCGGCTCTGATGCGCCGCAGCCGCGTGTTCGTGGGCGGCGACACCGCCCCGTTGCACATAGCAGCGGCAGCCGGCATACCGGTGGTGGCGCTGTTCGGCTCCACCGCCCCTCTGCGGCACGCCCCTCCGGCCGCGCGGAAAAAGATCCTCAAGACGGAGCTGCCCTGCAGTCCCTGCTACCGCAGCTCCTGCCCGCGCGTCGGCGCCGGCCATATGGAATGCATGAAACGGATCACGACCGACGACGTGGCGCGGGCGGTGGCGGAGTTCCTATGAAAATTTTCCTGATGACCACCCACATGGAGATGGGGGGGATCCCGATCTACGTCGTGGAACTGGCCCGCGTCCTCAAACGGAGAGGTCACCAACCCGTGGTCGTTTCCGACGCCGGAACGCTGGAAAGGCGGCTCGCGCGCGAGGGGATCCAGCATATCCGGATTCCCTGCCGGACCTCCAGCGAGATCAACCCCCGGCTCTGGTTCCGAGCGTTCCCTCAAATCCTGAAAGCGATTTTCCGCGAGCGGCCGGATCTGATCCATTCTCATACGCGGGTGACGCAAGTGCTGGGCTGGGCGGCTTCCACGCTCACTTCCACCCCGTACGTGACCACGTGCCACGGCCTGTACAAGTTCCGCCTGGGCCGGCGTTTCTTCCGCTGCTGGGGAAAATGGGTGATGGCGATCTCCAATGCGACGATGAACCGGGTGGTGACGCAGTACCGCCTGGCGCCGCCGCACCAGGTGATCCTGATCGAGAACGGGATCGACGTGGAGCGGTTCCGCCAGGCGCCCGACCCGGCCGAGGTGGAGCGATTCCGCCGGATGAACGGCTTAAACGGCGGCCCGGTCATCGGGGCAGTCGCCCGGTTGAGCCCGGTCAAAGGGCTGGACCTGCTGCTGAAGGCGGCGCCGGCGTTGCTTAGAGAGTTCCCGGATCTGCAGCTGCTACTGGTAGGGGATGGGCCGGCTCGCGAAGAACTGGTCCGCCTGGCGCATGAGCTGCGGATCGCCGACCGGGTGGCGATCTGTCCCTCGGTGGAGGATACCCGGGTGCCGCTGGCCCTCTTACAGGTGTTCGCGGCGCCAGCCTGGGAAGAAGGGTTCGGCCTGGCGATCGTTGAGGCGATGGCCGCGGGGGTTCCCGTGGTGGCCAGCGATGCCGGCGGCCCCGGCGAGATCATCGAGCAGGGCAAGAGCGGGGTGCTGATCCAGCCGGGGGACACCGCTGGGTTAGAAAACGAGCTCCGGACGCTGCTGAAAGATCCCGCCGCGCGGGAACGGATGGCGCGGAACGGGCAGGCGCGGGTGAAGGAACGGTTCGATCTGGACCGGGTGGTGACGCAGGTGGAGGAGGTTTATGGCTGGGCGGTCCGCGATGTCAAAAAATAGGAAACGGATCCTCCTCGTTTCGGTCAACTGGCTGGGGGACCTGCTGTTTCTCACCCCAGCGATCCGGGCGGTCCGCCGCGCTTACCCCGACAGCTTCATCGCGGTTTTATCTCCCCGGCGGGGAATGGACTTCCTTCAAGGGAATCCTCACCTGAACGCTGTCATTCCGATGCCGGAAGGGCGGGGGATCCCGCACCTGGCCGGCTGGCTTCCGCTGATCGCCCGCCTGCGGGCGGAGCGGTTCGACGCGGCTTTTCTGTTCCACCGTTCCTTCACGCGGGCGGCGGCTGTCTGGGTGGCCGGCATTCCGGAGCGGATCGGTTACCGGACCGCGAAGCGGGGCTGGCTGCTCACCACCGCGGTGGAGATGCCTCCGCCCGACACGCTGCACAAGGTGGATTTACTTCTCCGAGTCGTGGAGGCGGCCGGCATCCGGGCCGACGGGCGGCATTACGACGCCGGACTCCGGCCGGAAGACGCTCAAGCGGCCGGCGACCTCGCGCGGGAACTCGGTCTCAACCCCTCGGACCGCGTGGTGGCGCTCCACGCCGGCGCCAACTGGCTGCTCAAGCGCTGGCCGGCCCGCCGCTTTGCCGAGCTGGCCGACCGTTTGAGCGAGCGGTACGGCGCCAAGGTGCTGTTCATCGGTGGGGAGGGTGACCGTCCGCTGATTGAGAGGATCGCCGGTGAAATGAAGAGCCGCCCGCTGGTTTCCGCCGGCCGTACCACCTTCCGGCAGATGGGAGCTCTGCTCAAGCACGCGAAGCTGCTCATCTCGAACGACTCCGGCCCGCTGCACATGGGGATGGCGGCCGGCGTCCCGGTGGTGGCGCTGTTTGGGCCAACGGACCCCAAACTGACTGGGCCGGTTAACGGGGCGAAGGCGGCCGTTCTGTTTGGCTCGATCGGCTGCCCGGTGCCGTGCTACCAGCTGCGCTGCCCGGCCAATCTTTGCATGGAACAAATTTCCGTCGAGCAAGTCCTCGCCGCCGCTGCCCGGTTTCTCGATGATTAGCGCCGCTTCGCCGGCCTGCGGGGCGGGTGTGTTTGCCCAGGACGGCTCGGCCGCCCCTCCGAGGCGGCCGGCCTCAAGTCTCAGCCTCGCTCGTCCCGTTTCTAGACAAAACCTCCGAGGAACGGGACACCGTGGCCGCTCGGCTTCCGAATGCCTGGGCACCCACCCCTGCCCCCAGGCCGGCTTAGCGCACGGATCGAGGGGTGGCGCGGGGCGGGCGCCCGGCCGCCGCCAGCAGGGCCGATACAACACAAAATGAAACTAAAGGGAATTGGCTTGGAGATAACCGTGGATTCGGGTGCACCACCGGGCCCGATGCCGGCGGCTGGGCTGCCCCGTGACAGGACCCCGAGATCCATCCAACCGGAGTGGGGAATGGCACGGTCATGAAGATCCTCGTCATCACGCTGAGCAATCTCGGCGACACGCTGCTCTCTTACCCGGCCCTCACCGCCCTCTGGACCGCCTACCCGCAGGCGGAAATCCACGTGCTGGCCTCGCCGCGCAACAAGGAGCTGTTCATCGTCAACCCGCGTGTCAAGCGAGTCTGGGTTTGGGACAAGCAGGCGGGTCCCTGGAAGCAGGGGCTCATGACGCTCGACCTCGTGTTGGAAGGGTTCAGTTTGGTGGTGGATTTCCGCAATACCCTCATCCCGCTCCTCATGCCGTGGGCCCGCCGCACGCCGGTCTTTTCCCGCCCGCAGGCCGGCGATCGTCACCGGGCCGACACGCACTTGGAACTGGTGACCGGGCTCGGGATCCGTCCTTACGAGGGGCGGATCCGGCTGCCGTTCGATCAGCGGGAAGAGCGCAAGGTGGAAGGCTGGTTGGAGAGCGGCCGGGCGCTGGTGGTGATGGTGCCGGGCGCCCGCAGTCACTTGAAGCGCTGGGGCGCGGAGAAATTCGCCGAGGTGGCCGACCGGCTGATCGAAAAAAATAATGCCCAGGTTCTGCTGGCAGGGGAGGAGGCGGAGCGGCCGATCGCCGATCAGGTGGCCGCCGCGATGCGCCACAAAGCCACCGATCGGGTCGGCAAAACAACCGTCCGCCAGCTGGCGGATCTGATGTCCCACGCGAAATTGGTGATCACCAACGACAACGCCTGCCTGCACATGGCGAGCTTGGCGGGAGCCCCGACGGTGGCGATCTTCGGGCCAACCGATGAGCGCAAATACGGACCGCGCGCTCCGGGTTCCATCGTGGTGCGCCGTGGGCTGATCTGCGCTCCTTGCGAGCTGGCCTTGTGCCCCTACACGCATGGCTGCATGAACTGGATCACCGCCGACGAAGTCTACGCCGCGGCCGTGAAGGTCCTCAATAATGGCTGAGACACCGCGGATACTGATCATACGGACAGATAGGATTGGGGATGTGGTTCTCTCCACGCCGGTGATCCGGGCGCTGCGGAAGGCCACCCCGCACGCCTATATTGGGATGATGGTGCGGCCCGAGCACCGGGAGCTGGTGGAGGGGAACCCGGCTCTCAACACGGTGATCCTGTACGACAAGAACGGCACGGAAAAGGGGTGGGCCGGCAACCTGCGTTTCGCGCGGAAGCTGCGGGAGCACCGGTTCGACACCGCGGTGATTCTGCACTCGACGAACCGGGTAATTCTGGTAAGCTGGCTGGCAGGGATCCGGAAACGGATCGGCTACGCCCGCCGGTTGGGTTGGCTGCTCACCGATAAAATTCCTTATATCAAGAAGGAAGGAAACCGGCACGAGCTGGATTATAATTTGGAGCTCTTGCGGCTGATCGGGATTGACCCTTCGGCAGGCTCAGGGCAGGGTGGCCGGGAACTGTTCGTGCCGGTGACGCCGGCGCAGGAAATAAAAGTGGCGGCTTTCTTGAAGGCGCAGGGAATCGATGGGGCGCCGTTCTTCGTCCTGCATCCGGGGGCCAGCTGCCCGTCGAAGCGCTGGCCGGCGAAGCATTTCGCGGCGGTTGGCGATGAACTGGCCAAGAAACCGGGCACCCACGTAGTGGTCTTGACCGGTCCCGGCGAGGAGCGGCACGGCCAGGCGGTGATCGCCGCCATGAAGCAAAAGGCGGTCCCGGCGCTGGGGGTTTTAAGCCTCGGCGAGACGGCGTGCCTGCTCAAAAAAGCCCGTTGTCTGGTTTCCAACGACAGCGGCCCGGTGCACTTAGGGAGCGCGGTGGGAACGCCGGTGGTTTCGATCTTCGGGCGGTGGGGTGGCGGTTTGAGCCCCGCCCGGTGGGGACCGACCGGCCCGCGCAGCGTGGCGCTGCATCACGACATCGGCTGCCGGCCCTGCCTGGCTCATCAGTGCACGATTGGTTTCGCTTGTCTTGAAACGGTGATGGAAGAGGAGGTTCTCGCGGCGGTGGAACATGTTGCGTCTTCATAAATTTTTCTCTCTGATCGCGGCGGTTTCTCTGCTGGCCGGCTGCGGGCGGGCCGGGATCTCCCGGATGCGGCTCGATCAAGTGGAGGAAGGGACGGCCACGCTGGTTTCCATCTCCTCGCCGCTTCAGACGGTCCCGGTGGGAGAGGTGCTGGAGTACGACATCTTTTGGTTGGGCGTCCTCGTCGGCCGGGCGAAGATGACCACCTCCCTCACGGAAGAGAAGCTGGTCCACCTAAGTTTTGAAGCCCAGTCCAACTGGTACCTGCAGGCCTTTTATCCGATCCGGGTCCGGCTCAACAGCCTGGTGGATCCGGAAACGGTTTCGCCCCGCCGGTTCGATTCCTACCTCAAACGGCAGTGGCGGGTCCACGCGAGCATCATCACGTTTGACCTGAAGAACGGGACAAGCTTGCATGAGCTTCTGGGGTACAAGAAGGTAAAGGTGCCGGTGACCTCGAAAACCCAGGATGGTCTCAGCATGATTTACTACGCCCGCACGATGCCGTTCGAACTGGGAAAAACGATCCCGTTGGAAGTGACCGCTGATGGGAAGAACTGGCCCTTGAACGGTACCATCGTGCAGGCCGGCATCATCCGAATCGGAAACTCCGGCTACTGGCCGGCTGTGGAGGGGCAGGTGGAGCTGGCCTACCCGGTGCCCTTCTTCCACGGGGCGACCGCCCGCGTCTGGTTCAGCGCCGACCAAGACAGGGTCCCGTTGCTGGCCAAGATCAACTCCCGCATCGGCCCGGTGGCCGTCGTCCTCACCCGCCGAAGTACCGAAGTAAAAAGTAACAAATAGTTAGTTTATATCTTGTCATTTTAGCCCGCCATCGGCTATACTTGCTCTAACTCAAGCCCGAACAAGCCAATGGCACACTTCCTTATGACACCGTTAAAAAAACCGGTTCTGCGCGGTTTTGCTCTTTTTTTAAGCTGCAGCCTCCTTCTGCCCAGCCCGGCCTACGCCCTGCGCAAACAACAAGTCGAAGACAGCCCTGTCGCCGCGGCCCTCCTGCTCTCCGGGCTGGAGGAGGCCGGACCCTACCAGGCCTACCGGATTCCGTATACAAATACCGGCGCAGCTTCGCAAGAGGTACCCCCTTCCGTAAGAGGCAAGGCTGTTTATTCGGGTTTCACATTCTTTGATACGGCCAAAAGCTCCCAAGCCCCTGGAGCATTGGTATTGCTGATTGATTTTCAGCGATTCGTCAGCGGGCATTTTCCGGGAAACAAGCATCAGCAGGATCGTAATTATGTCGCAAAGATGACGCAACGGTTTTTCTTTGGGCACGCTCCGGACATCCAGGCGATTGTTTTTTACAACGCGCCGGAACGGGTGATGGACGGTATCAGTGGGCTTTGGGCGATTTATCAGTTCAACAAGTCTTTTGCGAGTGAGCAAAATTGGCTGGTCCAGAAACCGCTCTGGGCCATCCCGGGGTCTATTCGAGTGCCGGATCAATTGACGGTGTCTCTTCAAGTAGAAGTCGCGGATTTAAATACCGCGACAGTTTCAGTCGGTTCTTCCGCCGGGATGGAGGAGCCTGTGTCCCAACGGTCCGGCAAGCTCAGCCGGCGGAGGTGGCTGGCTGGGGTGGCCGCAGCCGGGTTGGGAGCGTGGTGGCTTACCCGAGAGCCGGAGGAAAGGTTCCTTGAGCCGGAGGAAGTGCCGGCGCCATGGAAGCAGCTCTTTGAGCCAAAAGAGGGCGCAAAACCGCTGCCGTTCCTCGGTGAGGATTATTTCCGCTTCCAGATTAGCTCCCGCCACTTGGATGCCGGCTATCGGGCTTTCGATCGGGATGGGAAAGAGCTTGGGAGCACGGATGCCACCACCCGCGGGGATTATCAGCGCATCGTTGACCCCCGCACCGGCGCGACGCTGGGTTATTACCGGATGCCGGTTCAGTGGAGCGGGCTTTTCGGAATCGAACGCTTTGTCTTGAGTGATTCCAGCGGTGGGGATCTGATGACGGTCAGCGTCTATCCGTACACTCAAGGGGGGACGATGACGAAGGGAGTTCCTCCCGAATGGGTGGAAGGAGTGCCTTCCGAGTGGCGTAATCCCGAGCGTCTGAAAACGGAAACGGAGCGTCCGATCTACCGGGTTTTTGAGGATGAGAAACATCAGGTCACGCGGGTGGAGATGATCGGCTACGTGGAGACCACTCCAGACCGTCCGGGCCGGCTCCTGGATGTGGCCAAACGCCCGATCGCCCGGCTGGAGCCGGTGCAGATCATTTACGCCGGCCAGAATCCCCAAACGTTTCAACCATTGGACACCGCGCTCGCTTCCCGGCCGGGGAACAACCGCTATTTCACCGAAGCTCCTTCCGAAAAACTGGCGCAGGAACTTTCCACTGCACTGCGTCGGTTCCAGCCGGCCACGGCCGAAGGTAAAAGCGCCAAACTCCAACTGGCGCACCGCTGGGTCCAGCTTCAGGTGTTGTTGGGCAAGAGGACGGTCGCGGTGGATTCCAAGAAGGCCCAGGAAACCGGCGAAGCGTTGGTGAAGCGGTCCACCGCTGAGTTGGAGGATTTCGAAAACCCAGAGGTTCGCCGGCTTCTTTGGGATGCGGTGGCCAATTTCCATCCGTGGTTCGCCATGGCCCGGGAAGCGGTCCGGCATCTAAACTGGGAGGAGGATCCGGAGATCCTTCGATACGTCCTTTCGCAGATCCAGCAATGGTGGATCGAGCTGGAAAACCCCAAGCAAAATGCGTTAGCCAATGGTGATGGGCGGATGACCGATCTGACCAAGGATCTGCTGGAAGAGGTCCTGCTCTACAATGGTTTTCAAACCCTCGAAGATGTGACCGACGGGTTCAAGTCCGTTGAAGGAGCAATAGGTGCGTTACGGCTCTCCCGGGAATTCTTGTACATCGACCGGCCCCAGGGGTCAGACCCGGCTTTGGTGCCACTCTCTCTAATGCAGGCCCGCCTAAAAGGGTTCCGCGACGTCTCGGATGTCCAAATCCTTTTGCATCAGGCGGTGGCTCTCCAGCGGTTGGGGTACGAGGTGAGCTTTCTTTCCTATATTCCAGTCGCGAATGGGTTGGAAAAAGAAGAACCGGTCAAAACCCTCTCCCACGAGTGGGTAATCATGGCCACGCATCCGGATCCTCTGAAGGAAGCCGTCTTGTTCAGCGCCCATCGGGAATTCCTGAAACGCTTTGGCGAAGAGATCTCACCGGGCGTTACGCGCGTGACCCGTGAGAGGTTACTGGAAGTGAACCAGACCCTCCCGCCGGGATTTTATCTGTCGATGGAAGAATATTCGCTATTTCCGCTGGATGCCTTGGCCTATCTGAAGGCGCGGGATCAAGCCCTGAAGCGCCGGAAAGCCGCTGCTTCTTCCGCGGAATTGCTGGGGTCCGGACTGGGGCTGGCGGTGGAATCGGAAGGGGAGCTTCACCAGCAATTTGGGCAGGACCTGGCTTCGGTTTACGTCAAGACAATGGCCCAGCGGTTCGACGAGATCGTGAAAGAGATGGGAATCGAAGTCGTGACGAGCGGGCTCGCCGGCTCGGAGTTGGAGGTCCGCAAGGCTGGATATGGGGCGGCCCTGGGGCTTATCCCGCGCAAATTGATCAAAGGTTTGGAGAAGATCGTCTTCCTCAGGGAAACGGAGATTATCCCCTCCCGGGAGGCACGTGTTGAGAACGGGCGCGTGATCTGGGAGAACGTCGATCTGGAGGCGGAAGGGACCTATTTGGGCAAAGTCATTAAATCCGTGAAGGGGGTGTCCACGCCGATTCACGAACTCATCCATCACTGGGACCTCCATGTGACGAACCAAATCCACGACTGGCGCGGTGACTTAAGCGAGCTGTTCCATCAGATTTCATGGCAGCGCAACAACGGGCAGGGCTCCTGGGCGCTGCGCAAGACCGCCGATGTGGACATGCGGGATTTCGCCCAGCGCGCGCACGGGCTGGCCAATGAAAGAGAGGACATCGCGGTCAACGGTGAGCGATATGTGATGGACGGCGCCGCGGCCCGGTCGGAAGCGCGTATCGCTATGTCGGGAGGAAATTATGCGCCGGCCGTGAAGTACCTTTTCGCAAAGTATCTTCTGTTTCTGGACACCGACGGCACCAGCTTCGAATACGGCGTGGGCGACCACAGCCCTTCGATCACCTGGAGCGAGGTGGCCGCGGCGATCCGGAGCGACGCGGAAGGCTTGAATCCCAAACCAGAGGCCAAACGGCTTGGGGCGCTGGTCGAGCGGATGCGTGAAGTCTGGCAGAAACAACGGGAGTCCAAGAGTATCGTCCAGCGCGCTGAAGGTCTTGACCCGCTCCTTGCCGCCGCCGGGGTAGAAGAGGAGACGGAGTTTTATCAGCGGCTGATTGCCCGGCCGGAAGTGCTCCAACCGTTATGGGACATCGTGCAGTCGGCCGGGCGGTTCCTGCCGGGAAATGTTTGGGGTGTGGGAATCGAGAAAGAGGGTGGCCAGAGACTCCTTCCGCTGGCCGATCTGATTGAGCCAAACCCCGGGGAACCGGTTCTGCGGTTGTTCCGCAATGGGAAACCCTTCGAGTTCTTTCCCGTTCAATTCAGGCGGCAATCCAATGCTCCGCCGTCTCTTCGAGATGAAGTCTACGTTTTCGACGGCCACCGCACTTATCTGCCTTTGTCTGTTTTTCTCGAAACCCATATTGGACTGAAGCTGGATCAAGCTCCTCCTGGTGTAAATCCCTTTATCACGTATCCAACTGGATTTATCGCGGCTCACTCACAGGAGGATGCGGAGACAGGATATGACGTGGTCCAGATGAACCGGTTTAATTTCATGCTGGTAGATTCGGCGCGGGCTCCCGTGGGCATCGAAAACAAGCCGGATTCGGAAACCCAAACCCGGATGGAGCTGTTTCCGCCTGCGGCCTCTTTTGCGGTCGTCACGCTGCCGCTTGCGGAGAATGACCCTCCGTTTGAGACTTGGTACAACATCCGCTACCAAATCCTCTCAGCTGGCCGGCCGAGACCGCAGATTGCGTTCAAGCCTTCCGGAGAAGGGCGGCTTTACCTGCCCCGCCGAGAGGTCGATTGGGACGATTTTCTGCCCAACCATGAAGCCGAACTAGGCCGATGGTATGAAGAGCACATCGCTCTTTATATAGGCCGGCGGCCTGAGCTGAAAGAAGCAATTCTGGAGTGGGAAAAAAGGCTGGAGCCCTATTTCATCATTGCGCCCGTTCATCTGCCGCCGGCCGCCGCCGGGCTGGAGGAGATGAGCTTGGAAGCTTTCCAGAAATTGGTCCGCGCCAACAGCGGGAATCCTCGGACACTGAGCGACTCCCTGAGTCGAGCAGTTGACCAGGGCCGTCCCTGGAAAGGAGCGTTTATCCGATGGGCCAACAATCCGGCTCAATGGGGCACGCTAAGCGCCCGGACAAAAGATATTTTGATCGGCCGCGCGGTTGCGCAATTCGCGCATCCCGGGGAAGATTCCGATCGGAGTCTGCGGGAAGTTTTGTGGCAGCTTCATCGCGAGCCGCCGCGGATTAATCAGCTGCGCGCGCTTCTAGGATTGGCCTATTTGGCAGACGATGATTCAGATCGGAATTTCGTGATAAAGACGCTCAACAGTTGGGCGGAGGGGCTCCTTAGCCGTTCGCTGAGTAAAGAGACACTGACTCAGATGAACGTTATGAACTGGATCCTGGCGACGCTGGCAACCGAGCGGGCGCTGGCTCTCTTGGACCGGATGATAACGCTCAAAAGGATCGGTGCCGCTAAGTCGACGGTTGAGGTTTCTTCGGGACCGAACGAGACTCGCGTATTGAAGGTTTCCACGAAAGCCCCGGAGAGGGGAACGTGGATTCTGCGCAGCGATGGGAACAAAGTGGAGTCGGACCTGCCGAATGCCCCTCAAGTGAATGCCGATCATGGAAAAAGAATTGAAGACTTGCTTGCTCAGAATCCGTCCGTGCTGCGGGAATTTAGGGATCATCCTCAAGTGTGGCGGTTGGTGGCCCAGCGGCGGTCCGCCCGGCACCCTTTTCAGCGCGCGCTGGCAGAAGGGTTGCGCCGCGCCGCCTCCGCCGGGGTGGAGGAGGCGAAAGCGGAAAGCCCGGAGAATCCAGAAAACAGCAATGCCGCTCGCGCTTGGATCCAGGAAGCAAAGCCCGGAGAAGCTGATCCGTCCAGCCTTCGCGGGAAGGCTATGCATTTTGACTACATGAATATAGCTTTCACTAGGCCAGGCCAAGTGAATGAAGCTGTGGCGCTTCTGATCGATTTCGATCGTTTCCAGCAAGGATTAACCCCAGAAAACCACAAAAACGCCGCCTATCGCGCGGTTCATGCTTATGCCAAACAGGTAATCCGTTTCCTGGGTAACCTTCCGGGGGTTCAGGCGATTATCTTTTACAACGCTCCCAGCAAGGAGTTGGTGGTCAGAAATTTGTTGAGGGTGCGGGACCGGGAAGGGTTGAACCAGCACTGGCAATGGCTGATGGGGAGACCCCTCTGGGTTTTATCGGAACAGCCCGTATTATCCACCAACGATCTTTTGGTGGACGTTGCCGTGCAGGTCCGAGATAAATCTAAGGCGACGGTTTCATTTGGTCCCGCTGCGCTCACCGCCGCTGGGGTGGAGGAGGGGCCGAAATTGGAGGCGCGATCCCTGAGGCGGTATTTCGCAACGAGGACGGGTGACGGGAAGAGCATTGTCACTCGAGCGATCCCCCGGGAAGGGAGCCGGGCCGAAATACAGGCTGTTTTGCGTAACCCCAGGGTTTCTCAGGTGGTGCGGGATTATGCCATGCTCTGGCTGATCGGCGATTTCTACGGGGATCGGGCCAATCCGCTGACAGGTCCTTGGTTCCTCTGGCCAGTTTTTCGGAAGCTTCTTGAGAATCAATCGCAATTCGACGAACTTCTCCCGGTTGCTGACACGCAAAGAGAACAGATCAACAAGCTGCTGTGGGAACCTGTCCTCGAAGGGGGTTTTGTCCATCAATGGCAGGATGCTGTTGTTCTGGAACAGGTAGAGAAAGCCCGGGATAATCTTCAGGCGATCGACATCCTTTTCCAACAGCTTCAGGAGCAATTTCTCGGGGACGAGTTTCGGAGATCCGCGGGGTTCACCGAATCCGATGAGCAGTGGTTCGAGCGGCCGTTTATCCAATCGATTCGGGAATCGAACCAGGTGATCAGAGAACACCTTCAGGAAATCCCCAATAGAAGGTGGGGAAATTTCCGACCTGATATGGGACAATGGATTCGCGCGGATGGAACCAGTACATCACCTGTCTGTATACCTTGAAGATTTTTTTGTAGTCTTTCAAAAAATGATTTACCCAGGGACCAGCTGTCAGAACAACCTTTCCCGCTTCATAAATCTGGCGACTGGTAAATACTGTAACCCTATCATTACCAATTGGCTTTATGGCAAACACCTGCTCATCTGTTCTGATATCAACGCCGTTGGTTGCAGCCATTTTAAGTTGAGCAAGAATGCAGTTTTCTGGTCGAAGCAAACCCGCTTCATACTCAAAGTAGGC
>JAUSCU010000055.1 GCA_030651065.1 Candidatus Omnitrophota bacterium
GGACTATGTTCAAGAGGTCCACCGGCTCGCCACGAGCAAAGGGTGGGATTCCATCCTGCTGGTGACCTCCCCATACCACACCCGCCGGGCACACCTCACCTTCGCCCGGAACGCCCCGGAATTGGAAGTGTTCCAAGCCCCCATCTCCGAAAGCAACTTTTATGCCCGGCGCAACGGCATCAGCGTAAGACAGCTCAGGGGCATCCTGCATGAATGGATGGCGCTGATCTATTACCGGCTCCGGGGCTGGATATAGATGTGCGGTGTGGCCGGGATCATCCACTGGGACGGGGAACCGGTCTCGGAAACGGATCTCAAGGGGATGTCGGCCCTGCTGCATCACCGGGGACCGGATGAATTCGGAACGGCTCTGCCCTCCGCTGGGGCGGGTTTAAGCCACGCCCGCCTGAAAGTCATTGATCTTTCCGCCGCGGCCCGGCAGCCGATGGCCGACGAAACCCAAACCCTATGGCTCTGCTTCAACGGGGAGATCTATAACTTCCTTGAACTCCGCCGCGAGCTAGAAGCGGCAGGACGGAAATTCCGCAGCCGTTCCGACACCGAGGTCATCCTCCACGCCTACGAGACGTGGGGGACCAGCGCCTTCGCGAAGCTGGACGGCATGTTCGCCATCGCCCTATGGGACGTCCGGAACCGGGAGCTGCTCCTGGCCCGGGACCGGACCGGGAAAAAACCTCTCTATTACTGGACGGACGGGCGCTGCCTGGCCTTCGGCTCGGAGATCAAGGCCTTGGCCGCCCACTTCCATGTCCCGCGTCGGGTCAACGAAGAGGTGCTGTCTTATCTGCTGGCCTTCGGGCATCCTCCCTCCGGGGAAACCTGCTATCAGCAGATCCGGCAGGTCCTGCCGGCCACCTGGATGCGCTTCTCCCCGGAGAAGAGGGAACCGTCCGCGGTCCGATACTGGAATCTTCCGGCGGAACCGCCCGCAGTGGCCCAGCCTGCCGGTGAAGCGGCCGCCGAGCTGAAACGGTTGCTGGACGAAGCGGTCCAGCGCCGGCTGATCTCCGACGTACCGCTCGGGGCCTTCCTCAGCGGCGGGTTGGATTCCACGGCGGTGGTGGCTCTCATGGCGGCACGGATGGACCGGCCGGTCAAGACCTTCAGCATTGGTTTTGAAGGGGACTCCCGTTACAACGAGACCTCCTACGCCCGCCTGGCGGCGGCGCAGCTCAAGACCGATCACACCGAGTTCATCATCAAGCCCCAGCCCTTCGAGCTGCTCGAGCGGATCGTCTGGCACCTGGACCAGCCGTTCGGCGACTCCTCGGCCGTCCCTGCTTACCTGCTGTGCCAACTGGCCCGGTCCAAGGTGACCGTTGCCCTGAATGGGGACGGCGGCGATGAGCTCTTCGCCGGATACGACCGTTTTCGGGCCGCTCTGCTGGCGGAACGGATCCCGGTGGCGGTCCGGCGCTTGGGGTCCCGTATAGTCCGGAGCATGCCGATGGGCGGGCGGGAGAGAAGCGCGGGCGGAAGGCTGCGCCGTTTTTTTGAAGCGGCGCCGGAAGAACTGGAGAAGCGGCTCTTGCGCTGGACCTGCTATTTCGGGAACCCGAAAGAGTTGCTCCGCTCCGGCAGGGGCCGCTTTTCCTTTCCATCGCTGGCCGGCGGCGGGGAACGCTTCAGCCCGCTGCAGCGCCTTCTCCGGCTGAATTTCCAAGAGTACCTCCCCAACGATCTCCACGTGAAGATGGACCGGTGCAGCATGGGCCACGGCCTGGAAACCCGCTCCCCGTTTCTGGATACCGCTCTGGTGGAATGGGCCTTCCGCCTGCCGGACTCCCTCAAACTCCGCGGATCGGAAGGGAAGTGGATCCTCCGGCAGGCCTTCCGCGGCCTGCTGCCGCCGGAAATCCTACGCCGGAAGAAAATGGGCTTTGGCGTCCCCCTGGGTTCCTGGTTCAGGAAAGAGTGGCGCGACCCGCTGCAGGATACCCTCCGCTCGCCTCAGGCTCGGATCCGGCAGTACCTCCGGCCCGAAGCGGTGGACCGGCTCCTCCTCCGCCACTTGAAAGGGAAAGAAGACGCGGGCCAACGGCTGTGGCTCCTGCTCACCTTTGAGCTTTGGCTGCGGCAGATGGACCGCCGGCCGGCCACCCCTTGAAAAGAGGGCTCCGGTTTGGCGCTCTTCCGGCGCTCCTGGCCATTTTATGTTTTTCTCCGCTCTATCAATTCTTTGCCGTTCCGCTGGTCCTCTCCAACCCCCTCACGCGGTCCGATGCCATCGTCGTCCTGGGGGGCGGTGTGGATGAGTATGGGGAACCCACCGAGAGCACGCTGGAGCGGGTCCATTACGGGGTCGGCCTGTACAAGGAGGCGTTCGCGCCGAAGCTGATCTTCTCTACCGGCGTTACGGACCTCTTCAGCGAGGCCCAGGTCATGCGCCGGCTCGCCCTCTCATGGGGAGTGCCCACGGAGGACATCGTGATGGAAGAAGATTCCAGGAACAGTTATGAAAACGTCCTCTACACCCACCGCCTGCTCCTGGAAAAGGGGTGGCAGCGACCTATCGTGGTCAGTTCCCCCTATCACATGCGCCGGGTGGCTCTGGTCTATGAAAAAGCTTTTCCGGAAGAGGATCCCTTGTACGCGCCGGTCCGCCCCTCCGTCTTCTATCAGACCACTTCCCCC
The DNA here is from genome assembly GCA_030651065.1 of Candidatus Omnitrophota bacterium. Classification (GTDB taxonomy): domain Bacteria; phylum Omnitrophota; class Gorgyraeia; order 1-14-0-20-64-10; family 1-14-0-20-64-10; genus JAUSCU01. The sequence goes on from JAUSCU010000055.1 coordinate 2,656, forward strand.
CTGCACCGGTTCCGTCAGGTCTTGGCCCTGATCCGGGAATATCTGGCCCTCGGCTGGTACTGGATGAGAGGCCGGATCTAGTGATAAAATAGCCCAATGAAGGTGGTCCGTCTGGTGACCCGCATGAACATGGGCGGGCCCTCCCTGCATGTCGCGTTGTTATCGAACGGCCTGGATCCGGCCCGGTTTTCCACCTCTCTCCTGGTGGGAGAAACGGATCCGGACGAAGGCAGCCGCCTCGCCTGGGTCAGGGAAGGACCGGCTCGCCTTTTCATCATTGGCTCTCTGCGCCGGGCGATGCACCCGGGGCGGGATCTCAAAGCGTTCCGGGAGATTCTGCGAATCCTCTGGAAAGAGCAGCCGGACCTCATCCACACCCACATGGCGAAGGCGGGCGCGTTGGGGCGTCTGGCGGGGATTCTGTACAACCGGTGTGGACCCGGTCGGCGGCCTGGGAAACGGGCACTCCTGGTGCACACTTTCCACGGCCACGTCTTGGAAGGGTATTTTTCTCCGGGTGTTTCGCGCGCTTTCACCGCGATCGAGCGCTGGCTCTCGCGGCGCACCGATTGCCTGATCGCCGTCAGCGAAACGATCCGGGACCAGCTGCTGGCGAAGGGAATCGGCAAAGCGGCCCAGTGGAAAGTAATCGCGCTGGGAGTGGACTTTTCCGATCTGGGGTCCCTGCCGGCGCCCAACGGGGCGAAGCCCTTTCGTTGCGGCCTGGTTGGGCGGCTGGTGCCGATCAAGAACCCGGCCCTTTTTCTTCAAGCCCTGGAAAGCATCTCCCGGGGCCACTCGGAGAATCCGGTCCGGGGACGGGTGATCGGAGACGGCCCGCTCCGCCGCGAAATGGAGGAGACCGTCCGCCGGATGGGGATTGAAAGCGTGGTCTCTTTCACCGGCTGGCAGGATGACCGGAAGCGGTGCTACGAGGACCTCGATGCGGTTTGCGTAACCTCCCGCAATGAGGGAACCCCCTTGACCCTTATCGAGGCGATGGGGGCGGGAAGGGTTGTGGTCTCCACAGCCGTCGGCGGGGTGGGCGACCTGCTTGGCTTTCAGGGGGAAATCCAGCCCGGCACGTTCCGGACCGCGGACCGGGGGCTGCTGGTGCGGGACGGAGACGCGAAGGGTCTCGCGTCCGCTCTGGAAACCCTGGCCGGTGACCCTTCGCTCCGGCGGCGGATCGCCGAGGCTGGGCGCTCTTATGTCCGGGAACGGTACAGCCACACGCGGCTGCTGAAAGACATCTCAGACTTATACGATCAAAAGGAGCAACTTCAATGAAGGCTTTGATCACGGGGGGAGCCGGTTTCATCGGGTCTCATCTGGCGGAGGAACTCATTGCGCAGGGGCACCAAGTGGTAGCCTTGGACAACCTCTCCACGGGCCGGATGGAGAACATCCGCCACCTTCAGGGCAACCCCAACTTCCAGCTGGTGATCGCCTCGATCCTGGAGGAGCGGGTCGTGGACAAGTTCGTGGAGCGGTGCGACGTCGTGTTCCACCTGGCGGCAGCCGTCGGCGTGGAGCTGATCATCAACCACCCGCTGGAATCGCTGACCACGAACATCCGGGGAAGCGAGATCGTGCTGGAGACCGCCTACCGGTACCACAAGAAGCTGCTGCTCACCTCTACCTCCGAGATCTACGGCAAGAACACCAGCGGCCCGCTCAAGGAAGACGAGGACCGGATCCTGGGCTCCCCGCTGAAGAGCCGCTGGTCCTATTCCACCTCCAAGGCGGTGGACGAGATCCTGGCCTACACCTACTGGAAGGAAAAGGGACTGCCGACCGTCATCATCCGCCTCTTCAATACCGTGGGCCCGAGGCAGACCGGCGCCTACGGCATGGTGATCCCCCGGTTCGTCCAGCAAGCGCTGAAGGGGGAGCCGATCACCGTCTACGGCAACGGCAAGCAGAGCCGCTGTTTCCTCTACGTGAAGGACGCCGTCCGCTCCCTCATCGCGCTGATGAACCTAACCGAATCGGCCGGTGAAGCGTTCAACCTTGGGAGCCAGGAAGAGGTGACCATCGAAGAGCTGGCCAAACAGGTAATCTCGTTAACGCAGAGCGGATCCAAGCTGGTCTACATCCCCTACGACCAGGCCTACGAGGCCGGATTCGAGGATATGGCCCGCCGCGTTCCGGACACCTCCAAGGCGAAGAAATACGTTGGCTTCGCCCCGACCAAATCGCTCAAAGAGATTCTGGAGAGCGTCATCGCCTACTACCGAACGGAGGCCGGCGTCCCGGTCCGATGAGACTGCCCGAGTTCCCGCTGCAGGTCCTTCTCGCCGGTTGCGCCGCGTACGTCTTCGCGCTGCTGGCGACCCCCTGGGTCCGCAGGCTGGCGATGGTCACCGGGTGCATCTCCCGTCCCAAAGAGGACCGGTGGGGAAGACGTTTCGTCCCCCGGCTCGGCGGCCTGGCGATTTCGATCGGGTTCCTGGGCGCCACCGCCTGGGCGGCCCGGCAGGATCCCCGCATGACCGGCCTGCTGCTGGGAGGCATTCTCATCACGGCCGCCGGCATGGTGGATGACTTCCGGCGGATGCACCCGAACACCAAGCTGGTCGCGCAGATCCTCACCGGCTGCATCGTGGTCCTCTACGGCGTCAGGGTGGACGTCGGCATCTCTTGGCTGTCGATCCCGCTGACCATCGGCTGGCTCGTGCTGGTCATGAACGCTTTCAACCTGATGGACAACATGGACGGCCTCTCGGCCGGTATCGGCGCCATCGCCGGGAGCTTCTGCACCCTGCACGCGCTGTATACCGGCCAGCCTCTCATCGCGATGGTGGCACTAGGCCTCACCGGCGCCACGCTGGGTTTTCTGCATTACAACTTGCCGCCGGCCAAGATCTTCATGGGGGACACCGGCAGCCAGGTGCTGGGACTGGGTCTTGGCGCGTTGGCACTGATGGAGACTTGGCACCAGCCGGCCCGGCTGCTGGGTATCCTATCGCTGCCAACGCTGCTGCTGGCCGTCCCGATCTTCGACACCTTCTTCGTGATGATCCAGCGCCTGCTGCACGGCCGGCACCCGTTCCAGGGCGGGACCGACCACCTCTCTCACCGGCTCGGGTTCCTGGGCTTTTCTCCGCGGCAAGTCGTCTTCATGCTTTACTCGCTAACCACCGCGTTCGGCATCCTGAGCCTGATCCCGATCACCGGCGAGCCGCTGGCGATCATCGGCATCTGGCTGGGGGCGGTCGGCATCCTGCTGCTGCTGGGCGCCACCCTGGCCAAGGTGCGCGTTTACACCGGCCCCGCGGCGCCGCCGCAGGAAGCGAAGGTCACGCTGGTTGAAACAATGTTGATGCACAAGCGGCGCATCGTTGAGATGGCCGTGGACTTCGCATTCATCTGCGCCTGCTACGTCATGGCCCACGCACTGCGCTTCGAAGCCACCTTTACCCCCGACATCGAAGCGCTGCTCCTCCAATCGCTGCCCTGGGTGATCGCCGTCCAGATGCTCTGCTTCTTCTCGTTCGGGCTGTACCGCGGTGTTTGGCGGTACATCAGCCTTCCGGACCTGGCCAACATCCTGAAAGCGGTGCTGGCGGGCTCGGTCCTCTCGGCGCTGGTCGTGCTGTACCTCTGGCGGTTTGAGGGGTACTCCCGCGCGGTCTTCATCATCGACGGCACGCTGCTGTTCCTGGCCATCAGCGGCGCCCGGCTGGTGGAGCCGATGCTGAACGAGTGGATCAACGCCGCGGTCCAACGGGCCACACAGGTGCTGATCATCGGGGCGGGGGACACCGGCGAACTGCTGCTCCAGCAACTCAAGCTGGAACGGGAAGGGACGCGCCGCGTGATCGGTTTCCTGGATGACGACCGAACCAAGAGGGGAAACAGCATCCACGGGCTGCCCATCCTGGGGACCCGCCACGATTTGGGCAGGATCGTCCAAGCCTACCGCGTCCAGGAGATTTTCATTGCCCTCCGGCGGCCGCCGGAAGATCTCGTCCGGCAAATCCAGGGGTACTGCGAAGAAAACGGGCTGCTCTGGAGGATCGTCCCCTCGTTGGCGCTGAACGAACCGCTTCCTCACCCAAAAATATGAAGGATCCGGCTCTCTCCCTCTGGCACCGGGCCGGAGGAGTGGCTTTAGGAGCCTATCTTTTCCTGATCCCTTTCTCCAATGCTGCTGTTGAGATTTTCTTTCCCATCCTGCTTGTCCTGTGGCTCCTGGGTTGGAAACGGCCGTTCTCGATCGAGCATCTGCGCCGAATCCCGTCTCCCAACCAAAAGGTGTTCCTGCTCCTGGGCCTCTACGTTGCCATCTGCGCCGCCTCCGTCGTCAGCAGTAGTTACCCCAGGCTGAGTCTCATCGGCCTCATCGGAAAAACGCTGGAGTACGCTTTACTGTTTGTGATCGCAGCCGATCTGGTTGACCAGCCGCAGGTTTGCCGCCGTGCCGTCCGGGCGCTCCTGGCGGCAGGCGGGCTCGTCGTCCTGTATGGGTTTCTGCAGGAATGGACGATCTACAAAGCCCTCTACAAGTCGCAGGCGGCCGATCCGATCCGGGGGTTTACCCTCGATTACGTCCGAATGGTCGGCCCCTACAGAAACCCGAATGACCTAGCCACCCTTCTGATGGTCACCGGTCTCGTCGCGGCGGGGTGGATCCTCAAACCGAGGACAACCCGCATTCCCGCTGGTCTCCTGATTCTCGCGGCCCTCCTGATCGGCTGCATGGTCTGGACGCGGTCCCTCGGGGCAATGCTCGGCCTGTTCGGCGGATTCGTGTTCCTGGGGGTGCTCCATCGGAACCGGAAGGGAGTCTTGTGGGGTTTGGGGGGATTAGCCGTCGTCGCCGGGACGATCTTCTTCACTTTTTCTATCGAGTCTTTCCGGGAGATCCTGACTCTGTCGGACGTCGCGTCCCATGACCGGGCCTCGATGTGGCAGACCGCTTGGGCAATGATCGTCGACCACCCGTGGGTGGGACACGGTTTGAACACCTTCATGGCGAATTACTCCCGCTACGCGCCGGACGCCGGCCAAAATCCCGCTTACGCCCACAACTGCTTTCTCCAGATCACCGCCGAGACGGGGCTCATCGGTCTGGCCGCCTTTGGCCTCTTCCTGGCCGGCCTGGGCCGGACAATCGGAGCGGCCTTGAAAACAGACGTCGCGCCCGCGGAGTTCCTCCAGGAACCGGCTTTGCGGGCCGGCCTCGGGGGGATCGCCGCGGCGCTGCTGGCTTTCCTGATTCAATCGGCATTCGATACCAACCTCTACGCTCTCCGGCAGGCGGTCCTTTTCTGGACCCTGGCCGGGGCGGCCGTCGGGATGAGCTCCCGGCTCCTCCGTTTTGAACAGCGCTCCTAAAAAAATCCTTCTCGTCAGGACGGACCGGATGGGAGACCTCCTGATGAGCCTGCCGGTTGTCCACGCCCTCAAGCACTCCTTCCCCGAAGCGCGCCTGACCCTGCTGATCAAACAGGATCTCTTGCCGCTGCTGGAAGGGCACCCTGACCTGGACCGGATCCTGGCGTTCGACCCCGCCGAAGGGAAAGGATGGACGGCCATGCTGCGGTGGGGAAGCCGGTTAAAATCCCACCAATTCGACACCGCCCTGGTCCTGAACCCCACCCGCCTCTTTCACGTTGCCGTGTTCCTGGCCGGTATTCCACGGCGGATCGGTTACCGGCGAAAATGGGGATTTCTGCTCAACGCCGGCCTCGAAGACACGAAATCCATCCGCAAACGGCGTGAAGTGGATTACAACCTCGAACTCCTGGAAGCGCTGGACATCCAGAATCCGCCGGTTGAACTTTCTCTGCCGACCACAGCCGCCCAGGATGAAGAGGCGGAGCGGCTGCTCCATTTGAACGATCCGACGGGAAAACCGGCTCCGATCGCCCTTCACCCTTGGACCAGTAATCCCGTGAAAGGGCTGCCGCTGGATTGGTTCAAAAACGTGGCGGAAGAGCTGAACCGCCGGGGGAGAGCTGTGGTCTGGATCGGGGAACCGGGTTCCGGACCGAGGGCAGGGGGTTTAGCCCCTGGTCTGGATTTAACCCGGAAGATCCCCTTGCGCCTTCTGCCCGCGGTGCTGAAACGGTGCGCGCTGCTCATCTCCAACGACAGCGGACCCGTCCATGCCGCCGCCGCGGTGGGGACCCCCGTCATTGTGGTGGCGCCCGAATCTCACAAACCGGCGCTTGAACGCTGGAAGCCGATCGGGCAGGGGCATACTCTCCTCTTCTCCCCCACGGCGCAGGAAACCATCGATGCTGCCGATCAACTTTTGTCCAAAGGATCGCTTGACGCTGATCGCCCCGGCCTGGGAAAATAGTCTTCTCTGATGAACGACAAATCAAAACTTTTACGCCAACAACTAAAATCCGGCTCCATTGTGCGGGTGATGGGTGCCCACAATGGGCTCGGAGCCAAGCTGATCGAGCGGGCCGGGTTTGACGCGGTCTGGTCCAGCGGACTGGAGATTTCCACGGCCCACGCCCTCCCCGACGCGAACATCCTCACCATGACGGAAACCTTTGAGGCCGCGCGCGGGATTCACGAGGCCACGGCCCTTCCGGTGGTCTGCGACTGCGACACCGGCTACGGAAACGCCGCCAACGTTAAGCACATGGTGCGCAAGTACGAGGCCGCCGGGCTGGCCGCGGCGGTCATGGAAGACAAAATCTTCCCCAAGGTCAACAGCTTCATCCCCGGTCGCCAGGATCTGGTATCCATCTCTGAATTTTGCGGAAAACTCCGGGCAGCCAAAGAGGCCCAGCAGACCCCGGGCTTTATGGTGTTCGCGCGAGTGGAAGCCCTGATCGCCGGCCTCGGAATGGAAGAGGCGCTGCGCCGGGCCCGCGCCTACGCGGAGGCCGGAGCTGACGGGATCGTGATCCACTCCAAATCCTCTTCGCCGGAAGAGGTGCTGCAGTTCGCGCGCGCTTGGGACCGGCCGATCCCTCTGGTCTCCATTCCCACGACCTATTTCAAGATCACGGCCCATGAGCTGGAAAAGGCCGGATTCCGAATGGTGATCTATGCCAACCAAGGCCTGCGGGCCTCGATCCGGGCAATGGAGTCGGCTTTCCGGACCATCTGCGAGACCGGGACCACCGAATCGCTGGAAAGTCAGATCACTCCCATGAAAGAGGTCTTCGAGTTGCAGGGGATGAAAGACATGAAGGCGGATGAGGAGCGGTTCTCCGGACGGGACCCGGTTCAGGCCGTCATCCCAGCCGGCCGGGACCACCAGTTCCAGCCGGACCTGAAAAATCTTTTAGAAGACAAACCTCTTTGCATGCTCGACATCCAGGGGAAGACGCTGATCGAACGCCAGATGGACGCCCTGCATTCGGTGGGAATCTCGAAAATCCATGTAATCACGGGGCATCTCCGGGAGAAGATCAAGGCCGACGGCGCCCAGCTTTTATTCAACCCCGACTACGGAAAATATCAGTGCGCCCAGTCGATTCTCTTTGCCCGGGAGCATCTCCGGCAGGACACGCTCGTCCTCTACTCCGACATCCTCTTTGACCGGAAGATCCTGGATCGGCTCCTGCAGAGCCCTCACGCCATCACGCTGGTCGTCGACCGCTCCTATCGTTCCCTCCCGTTCCGCGACAAAACGCTAGACCGGGTCGCCCTGGAGCCCTTGCCGGTTTCGGCGTCGGGAAGGCGGCTCTCCCTGGATCTGTTTAAGCCAGTCCAAAGAATCGGGCACCGGTGGGAAGAAGAGGCCGCCCCCACCCACGAATTTGTCGGGATCGCCCTGTTCCGTCGAAAAGGTTTGGCGCAGCTCATCGAGGCCTGGGAGGATGCGCTTGAAAAATTCGCCGACTCGGCGTTCCAGGAAGCCCCGACCGCTTGGCAAGCCGACTTAACCGACCTGCTGCAATATTTGGTCGACCGCGGGATCCCAGTCCACAGCCTTGAGATTGACCAGGGGTGGTCCGAGATCCATTCCCGGACCGACTACGACCGCGCCCTGACTCATTTTCAGACTTCTTCCAAGTCCATCCTGGTTTAAGCAAGTAGGTGCGCCTCCTCATCGCTAACCCGTTCGGGATCGGAGACGTGCTCTTTACTCTCCCCCTGGTCCGCGCGATCCGGGCGGCGGAGCCGGACGCCTTTATCGGCATTCTCTGCAACGCCAGGACAGAGGAGCTGGTCTCCTGCTGGCCGGAACTCAACTGGCATCACGCGTTCGAGAAGGATGAGTTCCGCCGCCAATGGAAGAACTCCCGGAGCGCCGGCGTCCGCTTCCTCTCCGAAACGCTCAATACGATCCGGGACCAGCGATTCGACGTATTGGTAGATCTCTCCCTCGGATGGCACACCGGCTTCGCGGGACTCCTGTGCGGTATCCGACGCAGGGTAGGTTTCAACTTCCGGGAAAGGGGCCGGTTCCTCACTGAGACGCTCCCCCTGCAAGGGTTCTCCTCTCGGCCGGTAGCCGACTATTATCTCGACCTGCTGAAGCCGCTTGGACTGCCGCGGCCGGCCGGTCTTGCCTGGGACTGGGCACTCCCTCCGGAAGCCGAACGGGGGGCCGAAGAAGTCCTGCTGCGCAGCGGCCTCGCGGGAGCAAACCTGGCGGCCATCGTTCCGGGCGGGGGAGCCAGCTGGGGACCGAACGCCCGGTACAAGCAGTGGCCGGCGCAGCGATTCGCGCAAGCGGCCGACACCTTGGCCCGGCAGCATCAGTTGAAGATCCTGCTGGTCGGAGACGCCAGCGAGGAATCCCTCTGCAAGGAGGTGGCCTTGGCGATGAGCACGGCGCCCGCCGCGATCGTGCAGGTCCCCTCGCTGTTGACCCTGGCCGGAATTCTGCGTCACTGCCGGCTGGTGCTGGGCAACGACGGCGGCACGCTCCACTTGGCTGAGGCAGTCGGCACTCCGTCTGTTTCCATCTTCGGACCGGCGGACCCGGCGGTGTACGGGCCTCCCCCGGACTCCGGCCTTCACCGCGTGGTCGCCAAGCGGCTCGCCTGCCGGCCCTGTTACCGGAACTTCCGTTTCCCTCCCTGTCCGTGGGACAATGCCTGTCTGAAAGATTTGGAAGTGGCCGCCGTAACGGCGGCCGCCGATGAACTGCTGAAAATCCAAGGAGCCCTCCGATAAAGATCGCCGCGGTTTTCTGCGTCTACAACGAGGAAGAATACCTGGAGGTTGCCGTCCGGGCCATCCTGCCGGCCGTGGAACAGGTGATCCTCTGCCTGGGGCTGTCCCCTTACACCGCCTACCGGGCCGAGGGATCGCTCGAACCGTACCCTCCGGATAGGACCGAAAAAATCGTGGACCGCCTCGCCGCCGAATTCCCCGGCAAGATCCAGGTGATCAAGGGAAATTGGCCCTCCCAGATGGAGCACCGGGAGGCAGGCCTCAAACGCTGCCTGGAGCTGGGGATGGACTATCACTTCCTGGTGGACGGGGATGAAGTCTACCGGGAGGACCACCTCCGGCATATCCGGAAAACAATCGAACAGCATCCGGAGACAGGGACCTTCATCATCAAGTGCCACACCTTCTGGCGATCGTTCCATTACCGGATCCCGCCGGAGATCCTGACTTGGCGCCCGCGCAGGATCTTCAAGCTGACGCGGAACCGCCGGATCCTGGGGATCCCGTTCCCGCACAAACTTAAGTTCCTCGGGGCCAATGACTTAAACGGCATCGGCACGATTTACGAGTTCCCGCCGGCGGAAGCGGCCTTCTACCATTTCTCCTACGCCCGCTCGGCGGACCGGCTGAAGGAGAAACTGGCCACCTTCCCGCACGCGCATCAGATCCTGGGCGGCTGGTACGAACGGGTCTGGCGGGCGTGGCCGCAACAGCGTGAGATGGAGAACATCCACCCCACCGATCCGCCGAAATTCCCGAGAGCGGTCCGCCAGTCGCTCGATGACTTGCCCCCGGTCATGAAAACGCATCCCTACTACGGAATGGATATCATTGTCTGAGCCGATCTGCGATATTGTCATCCCGATCTGGAACCAGCCGGAGCTGACCGCCGCCTGCCTGCAGAGCGTCGCCGCCTGCACGGAAATCCCGGCGCGGCTGATCCTGGTGGACAACGGCAGTGAAGCGCCGACGTGCGAGCTGCTCAACCGCTTCAAGGCGGAAGGGAAGCTCCCCGCGGAGATTCTGCGCAACCCTACCAACCTCGGCTTCATCAAGGCAGTCAACCAGGGGATCCGGGCGGGCAAAGCCCCCTGGGTCTGCCTGCTCAACAACGACACCGTGGTGACCACCGGCTGGCTTTCCGAAATGATCCGGGTGGCCGAGTCCGATCCAGGCATCGGCCTGGTCAACCCGACCAGCAACTGTTTGGGGTATCCGGCCAAAGGCCGTCCACCGGGAGAGATCACCCGGCGGCTGGCCGAAAACCGCGGAAAATCGGCTCCCTTAAGCACCGCGATCGGCTTCTGCCTTTTGGCCCGCAGATCCCTGTTCGACCAAATCGGCCTGCTGGACGAGCAGTTCGGCATGGGAAACTTCGACGACGACGACTTCAGTTTAAGGGTCCGGCAAGCCGGCCTGCGTCCAGTGCGGGCGGCGGCCGCCTACGTCCACCACGAAGAGAAGGCCAGCTTCAAAAAACTGCCCGGCTGGGAAAAAGCGTTCGACGAGAACCGGAAGAAGTTCGAGCAAAAATGGGGCCGGCGCCTGCGAATCCTTTGGGGGCCGGTGGTCCCCGCCTCCCTCTCGATCGACGCGCTGGCCGGGGCGGGGCACTGGATCAGCGTGATCGGCCCGCTCAACGGAAAGTCCGGTAAAAAATCGGATCACGCGCAGGTGGACTATCTTCCCTCCACCCCCGGCGGCTGGCGCTCAAAAGCCCTCTGGCGCCTCGTCACAAAAAGGAAGAAACCGTTCGATCTGGTGGTGAGCCTCGACCCTGCTTGGTCCCGCTGGATCCGGCGGCTCCAACTGCTGCACCGGGCCAAGCTCCTGGAAAACCCAACTCAAAACGAACTTCTGGAACAATGCCGAACCCTGTCCCGCTCACAGTAATCATCCTCACCAAGAACGAGGAGAAGCGGCTCCCCGACTGCCTGGAATCGGTCCGCTTCGCGGACGAAATCCTAGTGATCGATGATGAATCCACCGACCGGACTGAGGAGGTGGCCCTCCGGTACAAAGCTAAGGTGCTTCACAGAAAGATGGACCTCGAGGGCCGTCACCGGAATTGGGCCGCTTTGCAGGCAAAGCACGACTGGATCCTGAGCGTGGATGCCGACGAGCGGGTCACTCCGGAGCTGGCCGCGGAGATCCAAGCTCTCTTCTCCGGCGCCCCTCCATTTCAGGTGTACTCCTTTCCGCGCAGGAACTTCATCGGCAAGCGATGGCTCCGGCATGGCGGCTGGTATCCAAGCGCGCAGGTAAAGCTGTACAACCGGACCCTCTTCAAGTGGGAAGAGGCCACCGTCCATTGCCGGGCGATCACCGATCAGCCTTCGGGCAGCCTCAAGTCGGATCTGCTCCATTACTCTTACCGGGACCTTGGAGACTTCATCGGCAAGCTCAACCGCCAAACCACGCTGGAGGCGCAGAAGTGGATCGGGGACGGGCGGAAGATGAGCCGCGGCAAAGCACTCTGGCGCACGGTGGACCGCTTCTACCGCTCCTACATCGGGAAGAAGGGCTACAAGGACGGCTGGCTGGGCTTCACGGCGGCGGTGCTGGGCGGCTTGTACCAGTTCGTCAGCTACGCCAAATATTGGGAAGCGAAGAACGCCCGATGAGCCGTGAATCGGTCGCCGTGGTCCTGATGACCAAGAACGAAGAGAAGCGCCTGGCCCATTGCCTGGACCAAGTGAAGGGCTGGGCCGACGAGATCGTCGTGATCGACGACGAAAGCACCGACCGGACCCGGGAGATCGCTCAAGGCTACACACCCAAGGTCTTCGTCCACAAGTCGGAGGACAACCACGACCGCCAGTGGAACCTTGGGCTAGAGAAGGCCTCCAGTGAGTGGATCCTCCACATCGACGCCGATGAGATCGTGACCCCGGCCCTTAAAAAAGCGATCGACCGTGCACTGACGAAACCCAATGGTGTCTGCGCGTACGACCTGATGCGGCTCAACTTCTTTCTGGGCCGCCCGATGCGGCACGGCGGGTGGCGGCACAAACACCGGATCCTGTTCCGCCGGACCCTCTCCCGCTGCACGGGCCAGGGGATCCATGTCCGCCTGCAGGTGGAGGGCAAGATCGGTTTCCTGAACGCCGAAATTGAACATCGCCCGTTCCAGAGTTTCAGCCAGTTCATCGACCGGCAGAACCATTACACGACCGTGGAAGCCGAAGTGATGCTCAAGGAAAAGGGCCGGCTTCCCTGGAAAGAGGTCCGGCGCCAGATGTTCTTTCGCCCCTGGAAACTGTTCTGGAAGATGTACCTGAAGCAGGCCGGGTACCGGGACGGCTCAACGGGATTTTTCTTCGCCGCGCTGTTCGCCTTCTTCCACCACGCCCTCTGGGCCAAGTACTGGGAAAAGGCGGAGGAAGCGGCATGAGCGGTTGGCGGGACCTGGAAATGGAAAAAGAGCTGCAGGTGAACGGCCTGGACGAGCGGGCCGCGCGGCGCGCCTTCGGCCAGCTCACCAAATACTTCAAGAAACCCTTGCCGGAAATCGCCGCCGCCTATTGGGAGCGGAAAAAAACAGCCGACGTCCAGGCACAGCGGAAGGCGGCCGCGGGAAAAAGTGACGAAGAAGTGAACCTCTATTACGCCGAAACGGGCCAGTACCTTTACGAACTCAGCTATTGGGAGGCCACCCGTGACAAGCAGAAATGGTTTGAGGTGCTCCGGCAGGCCTGCCGGAAAATGGGCCGCAAGAAGGTGCTCGACTTCGGCGGAGGGGTCGGAGGGCTCACGCTGGCCTTGCGAAGTGGCGGGGTCGACTGCGATCACCTGGACGTTCCGGGGAACACTCTAACCTATGCCGGCTGGCGGTTCGCGCAGGCCGGTTTCCCGGCGAGGGCCTGGGAGGCCACCGGACCGCTGCCCAAAGAAACCTATGACGCGGTCTTCGCGTGGGACGTCTTTGAGCACCTGTACGACTTAGAAAGCGCGCTCGACCGGATCCGGGGCCTCCTCAAGCCCGGCGGATGGCTCCTCAGCAAGTCCACGTTCGCCGAGTCGGAACAGCACCACATCCATCTGGAAAAGAACCGGATCTACAACGACATCCGGGTTTGGAACAGCCTTCTGGACAAGCAAGGGTTTAATTATGTTGGCCAGCTCAAGCCCGGCCGCGTCTCGCGGCTGCTGGAGAA
>JAUSCU010000060.1 GCA_030651065.1 Candidatus Omnitrophota bacterium
TTCCTGGCCGGCCTGCAGACGATCCCGGTGGAGCTGTACGAGGCGGCCTCCATTGACGGCGCCAACGACTGGCAGAAATTCCGCTACATCACCGTGCCTCAGCTCATGCCGATCCTCCTGCTGGCCACCGTGATCAACACGATCCGGGCGCTGCAGGTTTTCCCGGAGATCTTCGCTCTGACGCAGGGCGGGCCGCTGGGTTCCACCTCGACGGTGGTCTGGCACCTGTACAAGACCGGCTTCCAGCGGTTCGACATGGGTCACGCCTCGGCGATCGGCTACATCCTCTTCGTGGTGACGATGGGCCTCTCCTGGGTCCAGATCAAGGCCTTCCGCGTTGAGGAGAAATTCTGATGCGCGAACGGTTCCTGATCACGCTGTCGGTCTCGATCCTCACGGTGATGCTGATCCTCACGCTGCTACCGCTGCTCCTTATGTTCTACACCTCGGTCAAGCCGACCGGCACGCTGTTCGATCGGAAGGAAGAGGTGCTGGTGGCCGATTTCGAGGTGGGGGAGATGAACTCGATCGGCGGGCCGATCCTGACGGAGGCGGAAGGGACCTCGAAGGCCGAGATGTCGTTCCTGCCTCCGCAGCTTTCCCCGAAGCAGAGCCGCGCCCTGCAGGTCCATTTCGAGAAGGGGGATGGCCCCGCCCGCTGGAAGACCCGCGTCGGGCAGGACATGCGGAAGTTCTCCGCGCTGGAGTTCAAGGTGCGGGGCGAGCAGGGGGGCGAGAGTTTCACGGTGGACTTGGTGGACTTGAAGGGGCGCCGGGCCAGCCTGGGGTTGGAGGAGGTGCGGCGGGGCGGCCTCACCACCCGCTGGGAGACGGTCCGGATCCCGATGGAGATGTTCCGGCTGGAATCGCTCACGCCGGGGCTCTCCGAGCGAAACGCCGAGGAGCTGGCGCTCAGCTTCAACCAGGGCTCCGGGCTCATTGTCTTGGACGACGTCAAATTCATCTTCCGGAAATGGACGCTCAACAACTACTGGGACGTGCTGATCAGCGGCCCATTCGGCCGCTACGCGGCCAACTCGATGGGGATCGCTCTGTTCGTCACCTTCACGAACCTGCTGTTCGCGACCATGGTGGGCTACGCCTTTGCGCGCCGGGACTTCCCGTTTAAGCGGCTCTTTTTCTTCATGATCATCGGGTCGATCGCGATCCCGCCGCAGGTGCTGATGGTGCCGGTTTTCATCATGATGAAGCACCTGGGGTGGCTCAACACCTACTGGGCTCTTACGATCCCGAACATTGTTCTGCCGTTCGACATTTTCCTGATGCGCCAGTACATCTCTAAATTGCCGCCGGCCATCGAGGAGGCGGCCCGCATCGACGGCGCTTCCGAGTTCCAGATCTTCTGGCGCGTCATCGTGCCCCTGTGCCAGCCGGCGCTGGCGGTGGTGGGCATCAACACGTTTATGGGCTCCTGGAACACCTTTCTCTATCCGTTCCTCCTGACTAACACGGTGGAAATGCGGACCCTGCCGGTCGGTCTGGCCCTCTACAAGTCGCTGCACGGTGTGGACTGGGTCCACCTGATGGCCGGCTCGGCGATCACGGCGATCCCGGTGATCGTGGTCTTCCTCTGCTTCCAGCGCTACATCATCGAAGGATTGACGCGCGGCTCCACCGTTGGCTGATCGCCTCTGGTTCCTTGGCCGGGTCGTCACCCCCACCGAAGTCATAGAGCAAGGCGTTGTTGGAATTGAAGGGGAAGCGATCGTTTACGCCGGCCCTGCGCCCCAAGCGCCCCGCAACCCTCAAGAACCTTCCCGCACGGTCACCGGCTGGATCACGCCCGGCCTGATTGATCTCCACCTGCACGGGGCCGGCGGCTACGACCTGATGGACGGCACGGCCGAGTCGGTCGAGCAGGTGAGCCGCACCCTCGTTCAGCACGGTACCACCGCCTACCTTGCCACCAGCATGGTCAAGCGTGACATCCCGGCCAACCGGCATCTTGCGATCGCCGCGGAGCTCACCGGCCCGGTGGACGGCGGTGCTGAAATCCTGGGTATTCACGTCGAGGGGCCGTTCGTGAATCCTTTGCGGGGCGGATTGATCCGCCCCGACCGGATCTGGCTGCCCAACCGCCCGGACCTGGAACAGATCCTTGCCGTTTCCCACAACAAGCTGCGGATGATGACGATGGCGCCGGAACTGCCGGGCGGGCTGGATCTGCTCAAGCCCTTAGCCGATGCCGCCTGCATCGGTTCCCTGGGCCACACGGATGCCGCGTTCGATGAGGCCCGGGCCGGGTTCAAGCAGGGGATTCGCCACGTGACCCACCTCTACAACGCCATGCGCGGCCTGCACCACCGGGAGCCGGGCGCCTTGGGGGCTGTTTTCATGGACCACGGCGTCACCGCGCAGCTGATTACCGACGGTGTGCATGTTCACCCGGAGCTGCTGCGCTGGACCGCCTCGGTCCTCTCGCTCGACGCCCTCGTGCTGATTACCGATGCCCTGCCGGCGGCGGGTCTCGCCGACGGCGTTTACGCCTACGATGGCCGGAACTACCATTCCGAGAACGGTTCCGCCTGGTATCGGGAGGGACCCGAGCCAAAACTGTTTGGCACCACCTGCCTGATGGACGAACTGATCCGCCGCGCGATGAAATTTATGGGGATCACTTTTCAGCAGGCGATCGCCATGGCGAGTGTCAACCCGGCCCGTACGCTGGGGATCGAGAAGCGGCTGGGATCTCTCGCCCCCGGCTGTCAGGCCGATTTAGTCTTTTGGGATAACGACCATCAGGTCAGGGAAACGATGATTCGGGGAAAAACCGCATGGAAAAACTGAGCCTGGGGGTGAGCTACTACGGGAACCGGATCCCATGGCGGGTGAAGGAGGACCTGGCCGCGATCCGGGAGGCCGGCTGCACTACCGTGGTGCACACCTTTAGCGAAGAGGACCACCAGTTCTACCAGCCGGCGATGGAGCAGATTGTCGCCGACAGCCACGCCCTTGGGCTGGAGGTCTGGCTGGACCCCTGGGGGGTAGGGCAGGCCTTTGGCGGGGAAACCTACTCCGCTCTCGTGATGAAGGATCTCAAGCTCCGGCAGGTGAGCTCCACAGGAGAGCTGCTGCCGATTGCCTGCCCGAATCAGCCGGCTTTCCGCGACTACCTGATGAAATGGATCGACACCTGCGCCCGGTTCAAGCCGGAGGTCCTCTTCTGGGATGAGCCCCACTTCCACATCTACCCGGAGGCGGAAGGGGACGCCCAGCCGAAGCTCTGGGCCTGTTGCTGCGCGGAGTGCAAGAAGCTGTTCGAGAAGCGGTTCGGGCACCCGATGCCGGATCGGATGACCCCGGAGGTCCGGCTGTTTAAGGAAGATTGCATTGTCGATTTCAGCCGGTTCCTCTGCGACGCCACAAAGGCCAAGGGGATCCGGGCGGCCCTCTGTTTGCTGCCGTTCGAAAACTCCTCGACGATCAACAACTGGGAGAAAGCGGCCGCGATCCCCTCCGTGGACATTATCGGCACCGATCCTTACTGGCGGCCCCGGCAGCCGGATGTGGCACGGCATGTGGGCCGCTTCTCCCAGCGGATCGCCGAGCTGGCCGGCCGTTTCCACAAAGAAGGACAGATCTGGATCCTCAACTTCAACATCCCCAAGGGGGAAGAGGGGAAGATCAAGGAGGCGATCGAGGCAGCCTGGGAGGCCGGCATCCGGAACCTGGCCGCCTGGAGCTATTTCGGGGCTTCCTATATAAGCCTCAAGGCGGAGGACCCACCTGCTGTTTGGAAAACCTTAAGCGCTTGCTACCAAGACCTCCGCAAACGTTAAAGAAAGCATTTTTTTCGATTGACTTCTTTTTCAGCGGACGGTAACGTGGGGGCTTCCGGATGAAAACGATGGAACTTGAAGACCACACTCTAACCGAACGCGAGCGCAAGAACGTATCCATTCTCGAGGCGATCAAGCGCTACGGTCCGATCTCCCGCACCGACATTTCCAAGCTGACGAAGCTAAACATCGTCACCGTTTCCAATTACGTCAACAACTTCATCGAGCAGGGCCTCGTCATTGAGAAGGGGCTGGACATTTCCTCGGGTGGGCGCCGGCCCACGATCGTGGTGCTCAACCCGAAATCCTCCTACGTGATCGGCGTTGATTTGGGCGTCTTCCACGTGCTGGCGGTGCTGGCCGACCTGGAGGGGAACATCGTGGCCCGATCCCGCAGCATCCGGCCGCGGGACACCGCCGATAACGTGGTGAGCACGTTGACCCGCGAGATCGAGAAGACGATCCAGTCTTCCGGCATCGACCCGAAGAAGATCCGCGGCATCCAGATCGGCGCCTCCGGCGTGATCGACCGGGAAGTCGGCACGATCCGCTGCACCGAAGGGGTTGCCTCGATCTACGTGCCGGTCACCTCGCTGCTGCAGGACCGCTTTAAGATGCCGGTCAAGCTGGAGCACGACGTGACGACGGCCGCCTACGGCGAGTGGTCGCTGGGGGCCGGCACCGATGTGGACATCATGCTCTTCATGTACTCCGGCGTCGGTTGCGGCATGATCATCAACGGCGAGATCTATCACGGCATCAGCGGCACCGCCGGCGAGGTCTCGATCAAGGACCAGCTGGACATCGGCGACGTCTGGATCGGCAACATCTCGGCCTTGAAGCCCTGGGCCTCCCACCTCGGGATTCCGGACGAGGCGCGCGAGATACTCGAGAAGGGGGGCGTTTCGAAGATCTCGGAGCTGGTGCAGGGTAATCTGGAGAAGGTCTCCATGGAGACCGTGTTCGAGGCGGTCAAGGCCGGCGATAAGGTAGCCGTGGAGATCGTGCAGAAGGCCGGCGAGCGGCTCGGCGTGCGCGTCTCTTTCCTGATCAACCTGCTGAACCCCGGCGCGGTGGTGATCGGCGGAGGCGTCGAGGCCGCCGGCCCGGCGCTGATCGAATCGGTAAAGAAGATGGTGCGGATGTGCGCGTTTGAAGAAATGGCCAACGCGGTCAAGATCGTTCCCGCCCGACTTGGAGAGAACTCCGTCGCCCTGGGCGCCGCAAGCCTCGTTATTCGAGACGTCTTCGCCAGCGTTTAGGAGAGATCCCCCCATGCAATACGGACATTTCAGCCCTGACGGCAGAGAATTCGTCATCACTAATCCCAACACGCCCCGGCCCTGGTTCAACTACCTCTTCAACGACGTCTACCACTGCTTGATCTCCCAGACGGGGGGCGGCTTTTCCTATTATCGGGACCCCAAGTATTACCGCATCCACCGCTACGACCAAATCAGCACCGACCGCCCGGGTCGCTACATCTACCTGCGGGAAGGGAATAAGGTCTGGTCGCCCAACTGGCAGCCGATGCGCAAGCCCCTCTCGAAGTGGGAGTGCCGCCAGGGGCTGGGCTACACCAAGATTTCAGCCGTTTTGAACGGCCTGGAGGCCTCGGCTACCTACTTTGTGGCCAAAGAGGCGCCGGTCGAGCTGTGGCTCGTGAGCCTCAAGAACACCACGAAGGCGAAGAAGACGGTGGAAGCCTTCCCGTTCGTCGAGTTCGTGGCCGGCGACGTGGCGCTTGAGACCCATTACCGCAATATCCTGATGCTCTACAACGAGGCCACGTTCGACACGGCCGCCAAGGCGATCGTTGCCTACAAGTACCCGTTCAAGACGTGGCACAAGACCGGTTACGCCTTCATGAGCGCCTCCTTCCCGATTGAGAGCTACGAGTGCCGGCGGGACACCTTCTTCGGCCGCTACGGCAGTGAGGTGGATCCGGAGGGTTTGACGCGGAAGCGGCTCAGCAAGAAGCCGGTCCGCGGCGAGGACATGGTCGGCGTCCTGCAGGGGACCTTCCAGTTGAAGCCGGGCGAGACCAAGGAGTTCTCGGTGGTGGTGGGTCTCACTGACAAGCGGACCGACTTGGCGGGGATCGTCAAGAAGTTCCGCTCCCTTGAGACCGTTAAGGAAGAGCTGGCCAAGGTGAAGGCTTACTGGAAGAGCGAGCTTGAGGACATTTGGATCGAGACGCCCGATAAGAAGCTGGATCTGATGATCAACCTGTGGGGCAAGTACCAGCTGTTCGCCATCACCCACTGGCGCGGCACCTCCCATTACCACGGGGCGGAGGGGGGCCAGGGCTACCGGGACACCTGTCAGGATGTCGAGGGGTTGCTGAGCGTGGATCTCGACACCGCCCGGGCCAAGTTGGAACGGCTTCTCTTCTACCAGTACAAGAACGGGCACGCGGTCTCCGGTTTTTCGGAGGTTGAGGGAACCTGGGAGAACACGGGCACAGCCGGTGTCATTAAGAAAGCGGACGTGGCGGTCTGGCTGCCCTACAGCGTGGTTTCCTATGTGAAGGAAACGGGGGACACCGCCTTCCTCAAAAAGGTGATCCCGTTCCATGACGGCGAAGAGGCTACCGTCTACGAGCACGTCCTGCGGGCGGTCCGGTACCTCTACAACGCGCGGGGCCAGCACGGGCTCCCGCTGATCGGCCACGCTGACTGGAACGATGCCTACGACCATGTCGGCGTCAAGGGCAAGGGGGAGAGCATTTGGCTGGGTATGGCTTTTGTGCGGGCCTGCCGCCAGGTGGAGGAGCTGGCCCGGTTCATCAATGACAAGGCCGTGGCGGAGGAAATGAAGGCCAAGGGGGACGAGCTTTCCAAGATCGTCAACCAGGAAGGATGGGAAGAAAGCTGGTATCTGGCCGCTTTTAATGATGAGGGGCGCAAGATCGGCTCCAAGGACAACGAGGAAGGGAAAGTGCCGTTGAACTCCCAGACCTGGGCCATCCTGTCAGGCGTGGTTCCGCCGGATCGGCTGCCGAAGATCCTGGAAAAGATCGATCGCACGCTCGACACTCCCTACGGGCCGGCTCTGTTCCTGCCCAGTTACACCTCCTTCAACCCCGGCATCGGGCGGGTAAGCTCTTTCGCCGCCGGCACCAAGGAGAACGCGGCGGTCTTCTCGCACGCCTGCGCTTTCAAGGTGGTGGCCGACTGCACGATCAAGCGGGGCGATCAGGCGTACGATACCTTCTCCAAATTACTTCCGATCTCCAAGGCTAAGCAAGACCACGACCGGTACAAGGTGGAGCCCTACGTCTGGGCGGAGTACGTGATCGGGCCCGGCTCGGTCGACCGGTTCGGGGAAGGGGCCTTTACCTGGAACACCGGCACCACTCCCTGGATGTTCAACGCCGCCACCGAATGGATCCTCGGCGCCCGCCGGGAATTCGGCGGGCTGCTGATCGACCCTTGCCTGCCCAAGGCGTGGAAACAGGCCAAGATCCGCCGTCCGTTCCGCGGAGCCACCTATGAGGTGACGATCCGAAACCCGGAGGGAGTCTGCTCCGGGGTGAAGAGGATCACCGTGGACGGCGTTGAACAGAAATCCCCCCTCATCAAGCCCCACCGGGATGGCAAGCTCCACCGCGTTGAGGTCATCCTAGGCCGAACGGCCGGCGCCCCCAAAGGGGTCCTCCGGCAGTCTGTTAAAATTAACAAAATCTAGTTCTGACCCTTGACTTTTTAGAGGTCAAAGGGTATAGTTCATAATACCTCCATGAGAATCCAGACCCGGCCCAACTCTCCCCGAGTGGGCGGGGGGGTGGTTCTTACCCTCCTCCTGCTCTGTGGTCCGCTTGTTTTCGCGGCGGCGGACGACACCTCCAAAGGCACCTTTTGGGAGCGCCATGGGAAAGTCGAGGACCCTTCCACCACTCCCTCTTTCGGGTCCGGCTCCTCCCCGGCCGAAGCGCAGCCGATCGAGCAGACCCCTCTTACGCTGGACAACCTGCGGATCCCGACTCAGCATGGCAGCCTCAAGGGAACCTACACCGCTCACGAGCCGATCATCATCCACATCCAGGACGCCCACGCCAACTACGAGGCCCAAAAGCACCTGGCCGGCATCCTGGACTACCTGATCCGGGCGCACGGGCTGGGGCTGGTGCTCGTGGAGGGCGGTTCCCGGAACGACTCCCTTTCCTACATGCGCGCCTACGCGCCGCTGGAGAAGCGCAAGCAGGTGGCCGAGGAGTTCCTCCAGAGCGGCAAGATCTCCGGCGAGAACTACCTGGACCTGACCACCGACTACAATTTCACTGTGTACGGCATCGAGAAACCGGAACTGTACGACCAAAACATGGAAGCCTTCTTCAGCGTTGAGCAGGTGCAAGCCAAGGCGCTGGGGGCCATGACTGGGTTTCGGGCCGCCGTGGAAGCCCTCAAACAGATCTCTTATCCGGAAGAGGTGAAGGGCCTGGAACTGCGAGAGCTGGAAGTTAAGGAAGGCAGGGTCCCTCTGGCGCAGCATTACCAGTCCCTGGCCGAGGAGGCCGGCAAGCGCAAGGTGGCAGTGGCCGACGCCGAGTTCCCGAACCTGCTGCGGTTCATCAAGGCCAGCCGGTTGGAGAAAGAGCTTAACTTCAAAGCGGTGGAGACCGAGCGCACCCGCTTCCTGGAAACCCTGACCGGCTCCCTGCCGAAACCCGAGATGGACCAGCTGCTCAAGCAGAGCCTCGAGCTTAAATCTGGTCTCATCACGCCGGCTTCCTTTTATGGGCACCTGCAGTCTCACCTGAGGCCGGAGCAACACAAGGAATACCCCACCCTGACGCAGTACATCGACTACCTCTCCCTCTTCGAGGGGATTGATCACGCCTCTCTGTTCAATGAAGTGGAAACTTTAAGCGGCCGTGTGAAGGACAGCTATTTTAAAACCAAGTCACAACGCAAATTGGCGCAGGTGGCCAAGGATGTGGGGGTGCTGGAGGATCTGCTGGAGCTCAAACTTACCCCCGACAGTTACGACTACTACCGCACGCACAAGAAGGAGTTCCGCCCGGACGCCTGGGCGGACGACTTGAGGGCGCTTGGAGCGGAGCAGAAGCCGCCCCAGCTCTTCGCCTTGAACCCCGGCCCCCTAAACGGCGCCATGCCCTCGATGGCCAGCTTCTACGAGATCGCGCGGGCGCGGGACGAGGCGATGGTGCAGAACGCCTTGAAGCAGGTCGAGGAGTTCAAGGTTCCCTTCGCGGTCCTGATCGCGGGCGGGTTCCACACCCCGGCGTTTGAGCGTCTCTTCCGGGACCGGAAGGTTTCCTACGCGGTGGTGGCCCCGAAGGTGGGGAAGGTGACCCCGGCCGACACCGAGAAATACCACCGGGTCTTGAAAGAAACCTATGTTCCGATGTCCGACAAGTATAAACAGAAACTGGGCGGGCCCGCCGCCGGCCCGCAGGTCAGCTCCAGTAAGACCTCTTCATCCGATAATGAGATCCGTCCTGTCTCCCATTCCGAATCCAAGGGTCTGGCGCTCGCCGCGCTAAAGGAATAACCAGGAGAAAATCATCGTGAGAACCGCGTTCGGGAAAAATTCTCGGTCATTCTTCGCGTTCCTTACAATCCTTTCCGTTACCTTTACACAGGCCTGTCCCGCCTTCGCTCTGCGCGGGATGGGGGCGGACAACCCGGCGGTGCCTGCCGCCATCCAGGCCGGTTTGGAAGAACCAGACGGGGGCGGCGCGGCGGTTTTGGATCTACCGCCGGTCCGTTCGGCAAATCTTGCTCAGCTGACAGCTTATTTTTCACAGAGTTCCGAATGGCAGCAGGTTCAGGGAAGGTCGGAGTCGGAAAAGGCCTCCGTCTTGGTGGGAATGTTTATGGATGCCATCCAGGATCAGGCCGGCACGCCCCCCGAGATCGTTCTTGCGATGACCGATCCCGCCCAATATCTGCCGCTGGCTTTGAGGCTCTTGGTTCCCGGCGACACAGGCCTTCATCAGCGGGTGGATTCCCAATGGAACGACTTAGAGCAGCAATGTGCTCTTTGCGCGGCCCACATCCTCCATGAGAATCTGGGTGAGACGCCTCGCCGGGACGGCGCGGGTCATGCCGCCAAGGATGTCTTGGCTTCCATCGTGACGGCGATCGACACGGCGAAGCTGGGCCGGATCCCGACCCGCCCAGTGCGTCCTGCCCGGGGGCATGGAGAGCGTGAAGTTGTGACGCAGACGGCCTACAGCGTTTCAGTGGTCGGCGGTCTGACGGTTTTTCAGGCTCCTTCTCCCGAAGAAATG
Source organism: Candidatus Omnitrophota bacterium (assembly GCA_030651065.1). Lineage (GTDB taxonomy): Bacteria > Omnitrophota > Gorgyraeia > 1-14-0-20-64-10 > 1-14-0-20-64-10 > JAUSCU01. The sequence goes on from JAUSCU010000060.1 coordinate 10,060, forward strand.
ATGAGAGCCATCGCCGACGTCGTCCCCTCGACGCCTTCCAATGAAGAACCGGTTTCTCTTCCGGTGATCCATGTGCGGGCTTTGGGTTCCCCGAACTCCGCTCCGGCCAATCACTATGTCGCCGTGGAAGCGGTGAATTTTTCCAGCAACCGGGTTCACGTCCTGGATAACGGTGAAGCTCGCGTCATGCCGGTGGCCCAGTTCATCCGGCAGTACCGGCCCACGGGGCTGCTGTTTCTCTCGCCGGAACAGACGGACCTGGTTCAATCGGCCGGCTTCCAATTTCAGTCTCCGACGGAACAACAGCTCTTGGGTTGGACCGGAGACTGCGGCACCTGCGCGATTAAGGGGCATTTCCCCGCCGGTTACCACGCGCCGATCGACTGGGCGCTGGTCAGTGCTGGCCGGCTTTTGTACCGGGGGGCGGATGGAGGAACGGTCCAGGTGCGCTACCGGGTGGATGGCGGAGAGCCGGTTATCCGCTCCTATCGTGTGGCCTACAACAGTACGACTCAGGAGTTGACCTTCCGGGTCGCCGAAATCGGGCAGGATCAGAAGGAAGCGGTCCTTCATCAGGAAGATTTTTCCATTTTGGAAGCCACCGAGCGTTTCAAACGGAAACCCAGCGAGATCAAACGCTACATGGCAAAACTGCTGGCGGATTTGGCTCATCAAGCCGAGTTCCGGATTCCTGTTACAGCAACCATCTTGGATGTAGTCACCCATTTCCGGTGGGCGACCCACGGTCCCTCGGATATCCGGGGAACCCACCCGCACCAGGCCCGTCCGGAAGAAGTGGGGACCCCTACGGAACCTGTCGCGAAGACGGTGACTGTCGCGCACAACGGCATCATCTACGATTATATTGAGTTGGGAATCCAGCTGACCGCCGCCGGCCATACGTTTGAGAGCGGCGTGGATTCGGAGCGCTTCGCCCACCTGGTGTGGGAGATTATCCAGACGGAAAGGCCGGAGAGTCTCCTGGAAGCGGTTCGCCGGGCCATGGGCCGGATTTCCATGAACGATACCTACGGTTTCCAGATCATTTCGAACGACTACCCGGACGAATTGGTTTCGGCCCGCAATGAAAGCCCGATCTACTTGGGCATCGGCGAAACAGGCGTGGACTCCGGAGCGGTCCCGTTCTTCATCACGGCGGCGGACCCCAAGGCCATTCTCCCTCACACCGGCATTTATTCCGCCACGCTGCTTCCCAATCGCACGGTGGTCCAGGTGAAGAACGACGCAATGACCGTCCTGAACCCGGACGGTCTTCCCTATGTCCTGGTCATGCCCAATGGGAGTCTCACTTATGGCCACCGGAATGACGGGCAAATGGTTCCGGCTCAGGTGTTCGTTCAGCAGGTCGACAAGAGCGGTAATCCTCTGGAAGCCGCGCCTCGTTCCGTCTCCAGTCTGACCCGGGATGAAATGAAGCAGTACAACGAAGGGAAATTGCGTCTGAGGGTTTCCGCTTTTGACGGGGGACAACCCGGCCCGGCTCAGGCGGGTTTCATTGTTTTCCAAAAGGGAGTGGACAATCCCTCTGTTTATGATCTGGGCGATTTTCCGGATTACACCACGAAGGAGCTGTATCAGTCGGGCCGGGGCATGCGCGATACCATCGCGAAAAACACCGTGCAGGTGCCGGTGTATTACATTCCAAGAGAGGTCTCTGTCGGGGCCGGCTTTGTCCGGTCCTATCGGGCGGCAAACCTGCGTACCCGGAACAACGCGCAGGACATCTCGCTAACGGCCGAGCAAGCCGCCAGCATTGCCGGGCCCCAGGAGTGGACGGAGCTGGTCCATCTGCCGGACGGCCGGCAAGTTTTCCTCAAGCGCGTCCCGAGCCGGGACGTGCAGACGCCCATGTACGACCAGCTGGACCTGCCGGAATTCCCCAGGATTCCGAGCTGGGATCAGCTGCGGGACATCGATGAGGTGTGGGGTGTTTCCGTGGGGTCTTCTTACAACTCTGATCTAGATGGGTTTGAATACATCAGGCGATACAGCGGCCGCGGTGTTCGAATGCTGAATTCCGATGATTTGCGGGATGACCAGCACTGGATGAACGACGCATCCGGCAAGAAGAGGATCGCCGTGATCGCGACGACTCAGTCCGGAACGACGGCCGTGACCAAAGCGAACATGGAGAAAATTACGGCCGCTTCCGGGAAGCCGGAAGCGTTCGGCGTGGAATTTCTGACCATCGCCGATACCAACACTCCTGGGAGCGACATTACGAAGCCTGAATACACCCAAATGGAGATGAACGAAGGCTTGCCTCCGGAGATCGGAGTCCTTTCCACCGCGGCGGTGCACTCCCAGAAGGTGAATAAAGAGCTTTTCGGCATGCGGCTCGGGGTCGAGCGGCGTTTCCTTCGGCCCGAGGAAGCCCATGACCGGATCGAGCAGCTCAAAACCATCTCCCACGAGGTGGACGGAGTGCTCGCGAGTTCGGACGCTGAACGGGACCTGCGGGAGGTCGCGGAGGAAATGGTGCGCACCAACCAGGCCATTGCCGGCTATCGGGGGCTGGCCCGGGGCGCCGCTTCAGAGATGACCATCAAATTGCAGGAGGGTGGGGAGATCAACATGATCACCTTTAACATGGGGAGCTTCCTGCACGGTCCGGCCCAGCTGCTTCAGTTTTCGAAAGTGCCGGTGGGAACGGAAGCCACCGCCGAAGCCCGTTACGATACCGCATCCGCCGCAATTGTCGCGTCGACCGTCTATCGGAATCCACAAGGGGGTTCGGAACTCAGAGGATTCCCGATTATTGTCCACTACATTCCAGAGGAAGGGGATGATGGAGCCCGGGGCCGGCTGGAAAGTAATTTCCAGCAGGTGGCCAGCCGGGGCGCCAGCGTGTATGTGTTCACGTCGCCGGAATATGCCGCTGATCTTCAGGGCAAAACGACTGAGGTGCCGCAGGCAAACGGTGAGAAAAAATCTACCTCCTTGGTCCGTCGGGCGTTCGGTTATCCGGCCAATCCCTATACCCTGACCGCTTTGGGGCAAAAGCTTGCTCTGATGGTGGCGGAGCTCAAGAATACTTCGATGGCCGACAAGCTTTTTGAGCGGGCTAGAAGCATCAATGAGGCGCAGGTCGAAAACGTTCCGGTAGAGTTCTCTTCCCGGGAGGAATGGGTCCGTCAGCGTTTGGTGGACGCGTACGCGGAAGTGGTTCGTTTCCGTGAGAACGGCTGGCTTTCTCAGGTGCTCTTTGAGGAGGGAGTGGGTTCTGTTTTGTCCAAGATTGACGCGGCGGCCCGGACTCCCGGTGATAGGTTCTTGGTGGACGATGCCCGGGATTCCGTGGCCCGAGTGGTCAGTTACATTGACGTGGCTCAGCCCGGGAAGCTGGCCAAGAGCGTTACCGTGGAGACCGGTTTGGAGGAAGGGATTCAGTCTTTCGAGAAGACGCAACAACAGGTGGTCCAGTTCGTGCGGGGTTCGGTTTCGGTCCTCCGATCGGTGGATGATTCCCGGGTGGATTCCGAATTACTGGATCGAGTACGGCCCTGGTTGGAGGAGAGGGGAGTTCGGCCGGAAGTGCGCTATGGAGATCCGTTGGGGCGGTCGGTGCGGCTACAGGCCTCCGGACCGGATTCCCGGCCTCTCTTTCAGCTGACCAGCTTGGATGGGAGACCTCTTTTTCTTGCTCCCGCCTACGAAAACCAGCCTCAGCAGCCAATCCAGCGCCGCGTCCTTCTGGTTAGTCTGAGAGCGAATATTCGCAGCGGGCATCAATACTGGGTCTTTCCGGTGGACGAGCATCTTCAGGAAAGGTTGGGGATTTTGATCGGTCAGTTTGTCGCGGCGGGCCCGGGCGCGGCATTGTCTGAACGGGTTAGGCAGGTGCAGGGGTTCCTTTCCGGGCGGGTGCGCAGCGCCGCGGATTTGCCGCGGCTTTTGAAGGCGTATCAGGGTTTGGAACAGGAGCCTTCCGGAGCGTTTTTTCTGGAAGATCAAGAATCCGATAACCTTGTTTTTCTGGTGGGAGCATTTCCGTACCGGAGCGTTCCGGAGGGGGCGGAGTTAAACATCGCCCTGATAGATGGAATCCGTCAGGTTGAAGAGCGCCTTTCAACAAAGTTGCACGCCTCCCGGCTTTTTGTGGCGGAATTCCACGGAGAGCCGTCGGTTGCTTTCTTCCAGGTGGCTTTTCGCCGGAGCGCGTTGCAGGGGGTGGCTGTTGATCTGATTGCAGAAGCGAAACAGGTTGCGCGGCCCTACTCGGCGGTTTCACCGCCTTCGGAGGCCGCCTCTGCTCGAGCAGTGGGGTTGTTGCCTGTTGTCCCTTCCGATTTCCTTCCGGAATTTAAGGTCAATTTTGAGCGGCGTGTTGGAACGGCTGTTTTGGGACAGGTTTTTGGCCTGGTGGAGGGAGTGTTTCAAGGAGGTCCTCCGCAGGTTCTGGTAGTTACCGACCAGTTGGATGGCGGGTCCGTGGTATGGGTGATTACGGGGGATCGGGAGGGTCTGAACCGGGATATCGGCGGTGCTTTGGCTGGGCTTGGTATTAACATTGACCAACAGGTGACCGATACCTATCTTCCGGCTACTGCTCCCTCCGGCCAGCCGCGTGTTGCAGTCTCTTTTAGTTCCATTACTCAGCCGGTAGATGTGGTTCAGAGCATGGGTGTGGCGACAGCGCTGGAATCCGTTCTGGGAGCAAGGCCTGTTGTTTCGGAAGCTTTACCTTCAGTTGGTGAGTTCCGCCGGGCGGTTGTTGAAGATTTGGGCCCGTTACGTCTTCCGGATGCAGGCGCGTTGGGAACTCTTGCCAATCAAGCAGGGCTCCTGTTTGAAGCGTATGCGGGCACTGGCCGGCCTCAGGCACAGGCATTTCCTTACCCGGGAGACCCGAGCAGGTCGATTGTGATCGCGCTGGATGCCGACCTATCTGCTTTGGGATTGGATGTGTTCATCCCCATCCGCCGGGAAGCGGAAGCCACTGTCGCGAATACCGACGGTACCAAGGTCGGCGGTGTCTCTTTCCTTATTCTGGTTGTGCAGGACCGGTCTGCGGCTCAAATTGAGCCGGCGGTCCGGAGAGTCCGCCGGCGGCTCGAGGGGGCTCGGATGCCTCAGGCGTTCGCGGATTATATGCGTGATCAGGGCTTCCTGAATCGGATGCCGAATGGTTCTTTACGCTCCATTTGGGGCAAGCTTGCAGGCCTGGATGATCCGAACGAGCCCAACGAAGTCATTCCCAGTCTCAATGTTCCGGATTCAACCTCTCAAACAGCGGTTACCTTTGTGGTTCGTCAGGACGCGGTCCCCGGGCTGAAAGAACGGTTTCTTGCTCTGGTCGGTGAGCAGGAGCTTCAAGTGGTCCCGACTCAGGAAGATGAACCAGAGGACATGCTGGTTGAGACCACTTACCAAAAGGAGGGATCCCCTGAGTCGAGGTACCTTCTGAGGGCTGTGATCAGTGCCTCCCGTGATTCGGACAAGGTCGGTACCATCTTGACTACCATAGCGAGTGAGTTCCATCTTCATTTAGCCAGCGGGTTGGAGGAAACGCCGGAGTCTTCGCAGTCTCAATCCCCGTTGGATTTGGTGTTGCCGGACCGGTGGCCTTCCTTCGATGCGGTGGTTAAGCGGCTGAATGAAGCGCTTACCAGCTCCAGCTTCTTGAAAACCGTTCGCGAAAACCTTCGCCAGACGGAGGGAGTGTTGCCGGGTTACCGGCCTATCGTCAAGGCAGAATCGGACGCGTTGGAGAAAAACGGTGTTGTGGCCGAAAACTGGAGAAACGTCTACGTGCCGGTTGACGGCCTGTCCACCGGCGATGCCAAGCGGATGCAGGGCCTCCGCCTGTTGGGGACCGTCTATCTGGGGCATCTGAAGGGCGATGTCAAACTTTCAAGCGGCAAGACGGTTCCCTCTGAAATCAGGAACAGCGTCCTGCGGGACGTCGTCATTGGGAACAACGTGCTGATCCGGGACAATATCCTGGTGGAGCGGTATGTCATCGGCGATGGAGCGGTAGTGACCCAGAACCGGGAACTGACGGCTGAACGGGGAACCGACTTCGGGATGGGCAAGCCGATTCCGATCGGGCCGGAAACCGGCGGTCGCGAAATCAAAGCCTATCCCGAAATTCTTTTGGGCGATGTGGTCCGGCTGGCCCGTTTTCAAGGGGATAAAGCAGGACAGGCGGCCTACGCTGAAGCGCTCGCGAAATACTTGGAGGCCGCGAAAGCCGATTACGGCTACATCGGCCGAGGGGCCGAAGTCTCCGCTGTGGCCGACGGAAAGAACCTGTTTGTGGCTGACGGCGGCGTGGTGTTTGACAACACGATCGTGCACAACCTTCTTTTGTTGACTGCCGAGAGCGAGCGGTCCGTGGTGGTAGGC
>JAUSCU010000061.1 GCA_030651065.1 Candidatus Omnitrophota bacterium
GATTATCCTGATGGCGGATGCCGACGTGGACGGCTCCCACATCCGAACTCTGCTGCTGACCCTCTTCTACCGGCACCTGCAAGAGCTGATCAAGAAAGGCTACGTCTACATCGCCCAGCCGCCCCTTTTCAAGGTGAAGCGGGGCAAGCGGGAAGAGTACGCCTATACCGAAACGGCAATGAATGAGGTGCTCTTTGATTTAGGGTTGGACGGGGTTACGCTCCAAAACGTGAAAACCAAGAAGGATTACACCCCCGCCCAGGCAAAAGAGCTTCTTCGGCTCCTAACGGAGGTCGAATACCTTGGGAAGTCACTCTCTAAAAGGGGAGTAAAATTATCAAAATTGATCGATTCTAGGAACCCAAAGACCAAAAAACTACCTATTTTTAGGGTAAAAGTGGGTGAACAGACCCAATTCCTGTATTCTGATGATGAACTTGCAAAGCTCAGGAAAGAGAACCCAGATGCGGAGGTTCTTGAGCTTTACGAGGCGCATGACCTGAAACCTTTTATAGAAAAGCTTGAGAAGCTGGGCGTGGACCTGGAGGATTTTGAGTCCGAGGAGAGCGAGGAGGCCTTGGACGCTGCCACGCGCCGCGGAAAGAAAGCGCCGGCCAAACAGCCGCGCTCGCAAAAAGAGAAGGTCCTTTTCCGCCTGATGACCGATAAGAAAGAAGAGGGGCAAGCCGGCTCGCTGATCGAGCTTCTGCACGCGGTCCGAACCTCCGGCCGGCGCGGCCTTTACGTCCAGCGGTATAAAGGTCTCGGAGAGATGAACGCCTCCCAGCTGTGGGAAACGACGATGGATCCCGAGCGCCGGACCCTTCAGCAGGTGAACTTGAATGATGCCGTCGAGGCCGAGGAGATGTTCACAAAATTGATGGGCGATGAAGTGGAACCCCGCCGGATCTTCATCGAAGAGCACGCGCCGGAAGTGCGCTTCCTGGACGTCTAAGGGGACCCATGTATACCCGCAACGAAAAGATCATCCCGATCGCGATCGAGCAGGAGATGAAGGATTCCTACATCTCCTACGCCATGTCCGTTATCGTGGGCCGGGCGCTGCCCGACGCGCGCGACGGCTTGAAGCCGGTCCAGCGGCGTATCCTCTACACGATGCTGGAGCTGGGCCTCGATGCCGGCAAGCCGTACAAGAAGTCGGCTCGCATCGTTGGAGACTGTCTCGGCCGCTACCACCCGCACGGCGACACGGCCGTGTACGACGCGCTGGTTCGCATGGCGCAGGATTTCTCGGTTCGCTATCCGTTGGTGGATGGCCAGGGCAACTTCGGCTCCGTGGACGGCGATTCGGCGGCAGCTATGAGGTACTGTGTGACCGGAGACACGCTCGTGGTCACCGACAAGGGCCTCGTCCCGATCCGGGAGATCTCGGAATTCGGAGCGGAGAAAATCGGCATCCGCGTGCTGTCGAAAGACCGGAAAACCCATTCGGCAAGCAAGTGGTTTGACAGCGGGGTGCATCCTACGCTCCGGATTACTACCCGCGAAGGTTTTACGCTTCAGGGGACTTCCAACCACCCGATCCTGACATGGACCGAGAATGAGAAGACAGGCCAGCCGGAGCTCCGCTGGAAACTGCTGGGTCAGCTGAGCGTGGGCGACACGGCGGTTATCGATCGCACCGCGGACGTCCTTTGGCCGGACTCCAGGGTCTCCGCGACTCCTTTTTGGCCGACGGGCCTCTCGAAGCGGGTGCAATCCAAAATTTTGCCCGAGGAGCTGCACGAGGACACAGCATTCATTCTGGGCGCGCTCGTGGCGGAAGGGTCCATCCGGGACCACGAGATCGAGTTTTGCAACAGCGACGAAGAACTGCTTCAAGAATTCGACCGGCGATGGCAGCGATCGTTCCCCGACTGCCGGCTTCATCGATTTGCCAGAAAGCCAAGCTCCTATGGAAAGAAGCCGTACCAAACACGCGAAATCCATTCCCGCCGGGTCGTCCAATTCCTGAGAAACGCGGGACTGAAACCGGTCAAATCAAGGGAGAAGGTTGTCCCGCAGCCGGTGCTTCAATCTCCGCGTGCTGTAGCGGCAGCTTTTCTCCAAGCCTATTTCGAGGGGGACGGAAGCATCAGTTCGAGCGGCAAAAAGATGGTCGAGCTTTCCTGCGTCTCGGTCAGCGAAGCGCTGATCGAGCAGATCCAGGTTTTGCTTCTGCGATTCGGCATCGCCTCGACCAAGCGGTTCGATCGTTATCGCGGGACTCACAAGCTGTACATACGAGGCCTGGAGAATTACCGGCTTTTTCAGGAGCAGATCGGCTTCGTCTCGAAACGGAAAAAGGAAAAGTTAGCTCAGGTCATCACCCGCTATCACAAGGAATACTCCGCGCACGATTTCGTGCCGTTCATTGCACGGTTTGCCCGTTCGCGCCTGGATGACAGCCGGCCCTGGGAGGAGCGGGAGCTGGTTTCGAAACACAATTTCGATCGGTACGCTGGCCTTCGGAAGCATCATTCGGCTGTAGCCACCGCGTTAGAGCCGGAATCCCGGGCCGTCACCGGAGTCCTGTTCGAACATCTGATCCGAACGCAGTACCTGTTCGACCCGGTCGCCAAAATAGAAGAGGGAGGTCCTGCCCGCGTTTACTCCCTGAGAGTGGACAGCGAATGCCACTCGTTCGTGGCGAACGGCTTCATCAACCACAATACGGAAGCGCGCCTCGCCGCGGTTTCCGACGGGCTGCTGGCCGACCTCGACAAAGAAACCGTGGACTTCTCCCCCAACTTCGACGAGTCGATGGTGGAGCCGCGCGTGCTGCCGGCGGCCCTCCCGAACCTGCTCGTCAACGGAGCGAGCGGCATCGCGGTCGGCATGGCAACGAACATCCCGCCTCACAACCTGGGTGAAATCGCCGACGGGATCGTGGCCGTCCTCGAAAAGCCCGAGATCGATGCGAAAGAACTGATGAAAATCGTTAAAGGCCCGGACTTCCCGACCGGCGGCATGATCACCGGCAAGCAGGGGATCTTGGACGCCTACTCGACCGGCCGAGGCATCCTGAAGGTGCGCGCGAAGGCGCACATCGAGCAGGGTAAAGGGGGGAAAGAATCCATCATCGTGACGGAGATCCCCTACCAGGTCAACAAGACGACGCTGTTGGAAGGGATCGCAGGGTTAGTGCGGGACAAGCGGATCGAAGGGATCGCCGACCTACGGGATGAGTCGGACAAGGACGGACTCCGCGTCGTGGTGGACTTGAAGCGCGACGCCAACAGCCAGGTGGTCTTGAACCAGCTGTTCAAGCACACGCAGCTGGAGACCACGTTCGGCGTGATCCTGCTGGCGCTCGTCGAGAACCGGCCGAAGATTTGCACGCTGAAGCAGCTGATGCAGGTCTACATCGCGCACCGCAAGGAAGTCGTCATCCGGCGCGCGAAGTTCGAGCTGCGCAAAGCGCGCGATCGGGCCCATATCCTGGAAGGCTTGAAGATCGCGCTCGCGAACCTTGACGCGATCATCAAGCTCATCCGGAAGTCCAAGAGCGAAGAGGAGGCGAAGGAAGGCCTCATCAAGCAATTCAAGCTCTCAGCGATCCAGGCGCAGGCGATCCTCGAGATGCAGCTGCGCCGCCTGACAGCCCTCGAGCGGATCAAGATCGAACAGGAGTACCTGGAGATGATCAAGCGGATCGCCGAGCTGGAAGCGATCCTGAGTTCCGAAGAGAAGATCCTCGCGATCGTGAAAGGGGAGCTCCGGGACGTCGCGGCGAAGTACGGGGACGAGCGTTCCACGCAGATCGTCGCGGCCGAGGCGAAGGAGATGGCGATCGAGGACCTGATCGCCGATGAGGATGTGGTGATCACCATCAGCCACACCGGCTACATCAAGCGGCTGCCGGTTTCGGGGTACCGCAAGCAAGGCCGCGGCGGCAAGGGCTCGAGCGGCGCGGACCTCAAGGAAGAGGATTTCATCGAACACCTGTTCATCGCCTCGACGCACGATTACCTGCTCTGCTTCACCGACAAGGGCCGGGTCCACTGGCTGCGGGTCTACGACATCCCGCAGGGGAGCCGCCAGTCCAAGGGCAAAGCGATCATCAACCTGCTGGAGCTGGGCTCCGGCGAGCAGATGGCCGCTTTCGTGCCGGTGCGCGGTTTCCCCGAAGACCAGTTCCTCATCATGCTGACGGAGAAGGGGCTCATCAAGAAGACGGCCCTCTCGGCCTACGGCAACCCGCGGCGCGGCGGCATCGTTGGGATGGGACTGGAGGACGGCGATAAACTCATCCGGGTGGTCTTGAGCGACGGGCACCAGGAGTTGCTGTTGGCCACCGAGCAGGGCAAAGCGATCCGGTTTCCCGAATCCCAGGTGCGGGACATGGGCCGTGGCGCCAAGGGGGTCAAGGCGATCACGCTGGCCAAGAAGGATAAGGTGATCGGCATGGCCTTCTGCACCAAGGGCTCCACCGTGCTGACCGTGACAGCCAAGGGGTTTGGCAAGCGGACACCGGTCGAGCAGTACCGGGTGCAGTCCCGCGGCGGCAAAGGGATTATCAACCTGAACGTCACCAAGAAGAACGGCGAAGCGCTCACCCTGCGGACCGTCGGCGACAAGGACGAGGTGATGCTGATCGCCCAGCAGGGCCAGCTGATCCGCTGCCCGGTGAAAGACATCCGCACCACCGGCCGCAACGCCCAGGGGGTGCGCCTCATGCGGCTTGGTGAGAAGGACACGCTGGCCGCCGTTGCCACCGTTGTTCCGGAAGAAGACGGAGCCGTCGCCGAACCCTCTTTGTCCCCGTCGTCTAGCCCGGCCTAGGACGCGGCCCTTTCAAGGCTGAAACACGGGTTCGAATCCCGTCGGGGGCATTCCTCAGTAAACAGAAATACATAGTTATATATTTATTTGATTTCTACCGACGACGGAAGGTATACTTTCCTTATATGAACCCGGCAACCCGAACCGCTCATTTTTTTGCCCGCTTCTTGGCTAGTTTGTTAATCGCCGGCCAGTTGGGCTGGGGTCTGCCCGCTTACGCATCGGATACCCTGCGCACCGGCCAGGAAGAAGAAACACGCGCTGCCGGCTTGGCGCAAGCCATCACCGCCGGGATGGAGGAGCCGAGGACGGTGATCCGATTGGTGCCGATCCGCGATTATCCGCCGGTTCAGACCGATCCGGCAGTCCTTGCGCGGTTACCGACCGGAGCGCCCAGAGAGGTCTACGAGGCCTACGTTCGCTGGCTGAACGGAAATTCTCTCAGGCCCCCCAGCCACAACCAATTGATTCGTTCCATGAACAAGCGCCACCCCTCGGAATTGACGTCGGTTTTGGATCTTGTCGAACGAGCGGCGGCTGAAAGCGCTCTGCCGGTTTTTGTACTTTCCCATGGAGCGGAGGAGGAGGACCGGTTCCAGGTCCGGCCGATCCCCGATCCAAGAGATTTTCTTGCCGCCTACCTGGCGTACCTGACCCAGAACCAGGCGCGTTTGCCGGAAGCAACGGTTCCGATTCCTGCGGATTGGAGCTGGCCCCATCTGGCGGATACGTTGACGAAGAACCAGGCACTCCAAAGGGACGATCCCCGCATGACCCGCTTGATCCAGGGCGTCCTTTCGGCGGCGCAAGGAAGCCAATCCGAGCAGAATCTCCCGGCTGTTTTAGTGGAGGTGTCCGACTCTCCACGGCTGAACATCAAGGTTTACCAGGCGATTCTTGACGAGCTGGCACCGACCCATTCCGTTTCGAAACTGTTAAGGGCCTACGTGGATGCCCTTAACGCCAACAGAGGAATTCCGCCGGCCATCTCAGACGTGTTAACCCGGTCTGACCTAAGCTTGGCAAGCGCCGATTCGGTTTTTCGGGAGGCCAACCAGCGAATTCAGGAGGCGAAAGCACTCCCGATTTTTCTGCGGCCCCGGTGGCTGGAACCTGACAGCAACCTGGCGAAATTCCTCGCTGCCTATCTCTCTCGCCGATCGGAGAACCTTTGGGTTGAGCAAGTCCACCTGGAAATTCCAGCACCGAAAGGATGGGGGCTGGCACGGCTCTTTGAGCTGGCGGAGCGGTATCCGGATCATCTGGCCCCCTTCGCGGAGATCGACCCGGAGGGTCTAGGCCAACTGCTGGAGAGAATACGGAAAACGGGCCGCTCCGTGTTGCCTGGCCCGCATTTCACCGAGCCGCAGCTGAAGCTGATTGGAGTTCATTCGGCCCTTATCCGGCACCCGGTTGAGGGCCGGACGCTTCCCACGAAAAAAGCGCTGGCGGATGCCTTGGAGATTAGGCTTTCCCAGGTAACCGAGACGGTCGACCAAATCCGCAGCTCCTTTGGAGGGAATCGTTCAGTCCGGATTTTTCCGATTCGGCTTGCCAACGATCTTTCCACAGAGGAACTGCTGGAATATTGGATGCGTGCCTACGCGGCGGATCATTCCGGGAAACCGCTCGAATTCAACGTGGGACGGTTGCTGGTTGCCTACAACGCTTTTGTCCGATTGTCCGGTCCAGCCGAGCGCCGGCCGGTTTCCTGGGAGGTGTTGGCCAGGGATATCAGCACCGATATCGCAGAAGCGCGCAGACGGATTCGGGAACTGGACCGTCTGTTTGAGTACGTCGGTCTTCTGCTGACCATGCCCGCGGGACCGAATGGACAGCTTAGCCTTTCGGATGGGACCCCCCGCTTTCAGCCGATTCCCACGGAGGGAAACCCCATCGAGCGAGAACTGCGTGCCTTGTCGCGAGAGATCGTCACCCAACCCGGGGATGAGGCGGTTTTCCAAGAAGTCGCTTGGGAGGAGCTGCTCCGGCGCGAAGCCCGGCTTCCGGGCCAGCCCGCTCCGCGTGTCTCCATAGTTCTTTCTTCCGTCACCGCCGGGATGGAGGAGAAAATCATTCTGCTGATCGGCGCCGATCCGGATGGGCGGATTGAAGGCATCATTCGGGATGTTTTTCCAGCGGCGGATATCCAGCCCAGGGCACTTCCGCTGCCTTCCAAGGTTCAGTTTCGCGGGATCGACATCGCGGTTCTTTCGGAATTTGATGGAGCGGTAAAAGAAACGCTGGCGCAAGCCTTCCGTGCCGGAACTATTTCTCACGTGATCGCGCCCGATCATTTTGAGGACGAGCTGGAAACTTATCCCCTGCGGGAAGCCCTCCAAGGATTCCGTGACGCCGCCGGGCTGGAGGAGAATTGGCCGGAGAAGATGAAAGAAATCCTCCGGCCGGTGTGGGGTGAACGGTTGGACCAATTAACCCATGAAGATCTAAGGACTCTTCGATTCGCGGGAACTTTGGATGCTTTGGTTAAATTGCTGGATGCTTATGGAGCCGCGCTCGGATTTGAGAATCTCCCCCCAGGATACTTCTCCACGACCGCCATGCGGCTGTTCGCCGAGGGATGGCTTTATCCAGAGCCCATGCAGCAGCCTTCCCCGGAACTTTTCATCGCTTATGCGGAACGAATGCCGTCATCGATCGGAAACGAATTTTACCGGGCGATTCGGGCCCCAACCGCCGAAGAATTTCTAGAAAAAATCGCTCGAGCTCAGCAAGCCATCGAAGATTACCTGCGGGATGCTCCCGAAGACGACCTCTGGAGATTCCGCCTCAGCCCCTTGGTTGAATCGGATTATACAGATCGGGAAAAGGAGCTGCTTCTCCAAACAGCCCAACGAATCGTCGCGGCCTTGTTTCCGAGCGAAGCGGCAGCGGAGAGGGATGCTCGAGCACGGGACTGGGTAGCTAAAACACGCCCGCCCCATTTAAAAGAAGTCCTGAGCCAATTGGAGCAGCTGGGGGTTCCCTTTTCCCCGGAGGTGAACGGAGACTACAAGCGATCTTTTATGGCGCTGACTTCCTTCATCATTCGGTATCCAACGTTTGCAAGCAAGGACGGAGCGGGACGGATCACCGTTTCTCGAGGCCGGTCGGGAAATGAGCCGGTTTTTGTCGGCAACGCGGCGCATGAGTTTATTCATCTCGGAATCTCTCAGCTGCCGGAACTGGTGGGGCGCGCGGAGTCGCTATGGATCTCCTCGGAAGATTGGTTCACGGCATCGACGGAAAGTATTATGACCCGGTGGGTTTCCGAGGAAACCCAAACCCCGCCGCTCTATCCGGCGGCAGCAACCGGTCCGGCCCTTGTGGAATGGCTTCATCGGCGCGGAACGGAAATCGCGCGCGACCCAACGGATCAATGGGTGCCGCAGATTTCGGAGCTCATGCGCCATCTCCCGCCGGGCCTTGTGCCTTACGCGGTGGGGAGAGCCATCGGCGGTATTGCGGAACAACTAGGCCAAGAAGCCGCCGCGGCGGCTTCAACGCTGAACCGGCACGAGGCGGCCCTGTCATTCATTTTGGACGCCTTGATCCGGAAAGGCCAAGGCCCTTTCGATCTTAAAAATCTGGGTCCGGAAGCCCGGAAATTCCGCGCCGCGCACAACCTTCCCGAAGAATTTTCTGCCGGGATGGAGGAGAATGCTCTTCGGGAACAGTGGCACGGGATGCGGTCGGCGACACAGGGAGACGCGGTGGTGGTGATCGGGCCATCGGTGAGCGACCAGTTTGGCGGACTGGAAGAACTGGCCCGGCTCGACGGCGACCGGCGGATCTTTTTGGATCAAGGGGCCGGCACCGCGCTGCACATGTTGGAAGCCGGTATCAAGGAGGCCCGGTATTACGGTGGGTTGGAAGAGGCCAGCGCGTTCCAGCGGATGGTCGCGGGAACCGTCTCGGTGTCACGGCATGCTCCAACGGAAGGGCCGTTTCTAGCGCAGGTGGAGGCAGTCCTGCGCTTGGCCGGCGTACCAGAGCCGATGATTCGGGCGGGGCTGGAGGAGTTTTCCGCTCAGCTCGACGCGGTGGATGTCGGGGCGTAAGATGGGAGCGTGAACACAGCCGGCACCCTTTATCTTGTCGCGACACCATTGGGGAATCTTGGAGACATGACGTTCCGGGCGGTGGAGACGCTGAAAACCGTCACGCTGATTGCCGCCGAGGACACCCGCCGGACTAAAATCCTTTGCCAGAAATACGGAATTGCCACGCCGCTGACCTCCCTACATGAGCACAATGAGGGAAAAAAGGCGCCGGAGCTGGTCCAGCGGCTGAAAGCCGGTGAATCGGTGGCGTTGGTGACCGACGCCGGGATGCCGGTGGTTTCCGATCCCGGGGCCTTCCTTGTCGAGCAGGCGGCGGCGGCCGGGATCCCGGTCACCGCGGTGCCGGGGGCGAACGCCGCGGTCACCGCGCTGGCCCTCTCCGGGTTCCGGGGCGAAAAGTTCCGGTTCGAGGGGTTCCCGCCGAAGAAGTCAGCCGCGATGGAGCGGTGGCTGGAGGGACTCTCCTCCGAGGAGACGCTGGTCATCTGCTACGAGTCTCCCTACCGGGTGGTGAAGACGCTGGAGGCGATCCGGAAGGTGTTGGGGGAGGTTCCGGTCGTCGTCGCGCGGGAGTTGACGAAGCTGTACGAAGAGGTGACGCGCGGCTCGACAAGCCAAGTCTTGAAGCGATATACTGAGCGTCCGGCCAAGGGAGAGGTCACCCTGATTTTTCTGCCGAAAAAAGAGCCATGAGCACAACCGACATCCATCCCACAGCAGTCGTTGATCCGCGCGCGGAGATCGATTCCGACGTGGAGATAGGGCCGTATGCCGTCATTGAGGGGCCGGTCCGGATCGGCGCCGGCACCAAAATATGGCCGCACGCCTATCTCGCGGCGCCGCTGGAGATCGGGGAGCAGTGCCAGGTCCATATCGGCGCGGTGCTGGGGCACCAGCACCAGGCGCTGCGAGAGCCGCAGGCCGGCGGCGTCCGGATCGGGGCCCGCACGATTGTGCGGGAGTATGCCACGGTGCACCGCGCCTCGCAGCAGGGGGTTTGGACCACCATCGGATCCGACTGCCTGCTGATGGGATTCGCCCATGTGGCGCACGACTGCTCGATCGGCAACCGGGTCATTCTGGCCAACGGGGCGCTGGTGGCCGGGCACGTGACCGTCGAGGAGAAGGCAATACTCTCCGGACATGTGGTGGTGCACCAGTTCGTCCGGATCGGGACGCTCGCGATGGTGGGGGGGCTGGCCCGGGTGAACAAGGACGTGCCGCCTTATTTCCTGGTGAAGGGGGATTCCGAGGTCTGGGCGCTCAACACGGTGGGCTTGAAGCGAGCCGGGATCTCCGAGCAGGGCCGGGCCGGCATCCGGGAGGCCTACCGTCTGCTGTACCGCTCCGGCCTGAACACCACGCAGGCGCTCAAGGCAATCCAGGCCGCGGGGCAGCTTTCGCCCGAGGCGGACCGGCTGGTCCGGTTTGTGCAGGAGAGCCGCCGCGGGATCTGCCGCCATCACATCCGGATGCCGGAAGACAGCCTTGACGTGGACGAAGAAGATGTGGTGTAATTAAGCAGTTAGAAGTGGTTGTGTCCTTTTAAACTGGTCCTGAGAGGCCAGAAAAGGGGGGAAAGATGGTGTCACGAGCTTCGGAGATAAGGGTTCATCCGTTCGCGGCAAGCGCACGGGTGAGCCCTTTTTTTCTGCCTAAAAACAGATGAAAACCCCCATCCTGGATTCCGAGGGGATCCGAAAGAGCATTGTTCGGATAGCACATGAGATCATCGAGCGCGGCCGGGGGCCGGAGCAGCTCTGCGTGATCGGAATCCGGACCCGGGGGGATTTCCTGGCGAGGCGGCTGGCGCAGGCCCTGCGGGAGATGACCGGCCGGGACGTGCCGGTGGGGGTGCTGGACATTACGCTCTACCGGGATGATTTGGGCCGGATGGAGGCCAGCCCGGCGGTGCACGCGACGGAGATCCCGTTCGACGTAACGGGCCGCCGGTTGATCGTGGTGGATGACGTGCTGTTCACGGGCCGGACGGTCCGCGCCGCGATGGACGCGCTGACCGACCTGGGCCGGCCGGAGTCGGTGGAGCTGGCGGTGCTGGTGGACCGGGGACACCGGGAGTTGCCGATCAAGCCGGATTACGTGGGCAAGAACCTGCCGACCTCCAAGGAGGATCAGGTGCAGGTTCATCTGGTGGAAACGGACGGCCTGGACGAGGTAGTCATAGGGGAAAGGGTGGCCTAATGACACGCTGGACGCGAAAAGACCTTCTGGGGTTGGAGGATCTGACCCGGGAAGAACTGGAGCTGCTACTGGAGCAGGCGGAGGCGTTTAAAGAGGTATCGCTCCGCCCGATCAAGAAGGTGCCGGCGCTCCGCGGCCGGACCGTGGCCCTCTGTTTTCTAGAGCCTTCCACGCGGACGCGGGCCTCGTTCGAGCTGGCCGCTAAACGGCTGTCGGCGGACATCCTCTCGTTCCAGGGATCTTCCTCCAGTATCGCCAAGGGAGAGAGCGTGCTGGATACCGCCCGCAACATCGAGGCGATGCGAGTGGACGTGCTGGTGCTGCGTCACAGCACGAGCGGGGCGGCGGCACAGGTGGCCCGCGGTGTGCGCTGCAGCGTGGTCAACGCCGGAGACGGCTCGCACGAGCACCCGACCCAGGGACTGGTAGACCTCTACACGATCCGGGAGAAGAAGGGGCGGATTGAAGGCTTGAACGTGCTGATCGTCGGAGACATCCTTCACTCCCGGGTAGCCCGCTCCGATTTCTGGGGGCTGACCAAGTTAGGGGCGAAGGTGACGCTCTGCGGTCCGCCGACGCTGGTGCCGCCGGCGATGGAATTGCTGGGGGCGCGGATCTCCTACCGGCTGGAGGAGGTGCTGCCGCAAGCGGACGTCGTGATCACGCTGCGGCTTCAGTTGGAGCGGCAGCAGGAAAAATATATCCCCTCTTTTCGGGAGTACGCCCGGGCGTACGGTCTGGACCGGGCGAAGCTTGAAAAAGCCAAGCCGGATCTGATCGTGATGCACCCGGGCCCGGTCAACCGGGGGGTGGAGCTCTCTCCGGAGGTGGCCGACGGTCCGCAGTCGGTGATCCTGGACCAGGTGACCAACGGGATCGCGGTCCGGATGGCGGCCCTCTACCTGGTGGCCGGCGCGCACCCGAGGCACGCGTCGGAAGTCCCGGAACCCAACCCCGAGGTGGCCGGATGATCCTGATTCAGGGCGGGCGGGTCGTGGATCCATCCCAAGGGCTTGATGAAGTTACAGACCTTCTGATCGATGGCGGGAAGATCGCCAAGATCGGTAAAAATTTGAAAGCAAACGGCGCTCACGTGCTGAACGCGAAGGGAAAGGTAGTGGCCCCCGGCTTCATCGATCTGCATGTCCACCTGCGCACGCCCGGGCAAGAACACAAAGAGACGGTCTTGACCGGGTCCCGGGCCGCGGTGCGGGGCGGGTTCACGACGATCTGCACGATGGCGAACACCGACCCGGTGGTGGATTCGGCGAACGTCATCGAGTTCCTGAAGGCGGAGAACGCCAAGGTGGGGCTCGTCAACCTGCTGCCTTACGGCGCGGTCACGATGGGGCTCAAGGGGGAGGACCTCACCGAGATGGGGGCGCTGGCCTCCGCGGGCGCGGTCGGCTTCTCGGACGACGGGATGCCGGTTGCCAACGCCGGCATGATGCGGCGGGCGCTGGAGTACAGCCGGATGACGGGTCTCCCGGTGATCAACCATTGCGAAGAGAAGGAACTGAGCGGGCACGGCGTGGTGCATGAGGGGCTGACGGCGGCCCGGCTGGGGCTGGCCGGGATCCCGGAGGAGGCGGAGACGGTGATGATCGCCCGGGACCTGCTCCTCGCCGAAGCAACCGGCGGCAGACTGCACCTGGCCCACCTGAGCACGGCCCGGGGGGTGGAACTGGTCCGGGCGGCGAAGAAGAAAGGGGTCCGGGTCACCGCAGAGGTGACGCCGCACCACCTTGCCCTGAGCGAGGAAGCCCTCTCGACGTACGATTCCCGGTTCAAGATGAACCCGCCGCTGCGCAGCCAGAAAGATCTGGAAGCGCTTCGGGAAGGGTTAAAAGACGGAACGATCGACGCGGTGGCCACGGACCACGCGCCGCACTCCGCCGCCGAAAAGGAGGCTGGGCTGGCCGAAGCGCCGTTCGGCGTGATCGGGCTGGAGACGGCGGTGTCGGTTCTGCTGACAGAGCTGGTCCACCGGGGAACTTTAAGCGTGGGCACGCTGATTGAAGCGCTTACCTGCCGGCCCGCGAAAGTTCTTGGGATTGGCCGGGGGTCGCTGGCAGTGGGGACTCCTGCCGATGTGACGGTGCTGGATCTGGAAGAGGAATGGGTGGTGGAGGCGGGAGGGTTCGCGTCGAAGAGCGCCAACACGCCGTTCACCGGCTGGCGCTTAAAGGGCAAAGTCACGGATGTAGTAGTTAATGGGCGGGATCTCTATCGGGGCGGCCAATTCACCAACGGGGGATCTTCATGAGAAAGGCGGGGATCAAAGTTCTGAGGTTCGGGCTCCTTCTGGTTTTAGTCTTTTCCGCGGGACTAATTCGCGCGGAGGAAGCGGCTCTCCCCAAGGAGGCAAAAGCCGCCGCAGAGAAAGCGCTGAGCTGGAACAGCTATAAGACCGATTTCGTTCTGAACACAAAGGAAGAAAACGGCGAGGTCTTCCTTCTGCGCGGGACGCTGGTTTACCGCAAGCCGGAGTACCGGCGCCTCGAGATCCGGGAGGGAGAAAGCACGCAGGACACGCAGACGTTGGTCTCCGATGGAAAGGTGGAATGGCAGTACTATCCCAAGAGCAACATGGTTTACCGGATCGATAACCCACCGGAGGCGCTGGGGCCGCACCGCCCGTTCGTCGATGTGAATCCGGAGACGGTCCGTTTCGTGGAGAAGGTGGAAGGCCCTGAAGGGGCGCTGCTCCGGTTTGAGGCGGAGCCCCGGCCGCAATCGGTGGAAGGGTCCCCGGTGCCGGTGAAAACGGTCCGGCTGGACCTTTCCGAAAAGGACGGCATGCTGCGGGAGATGGTGATGCTGGACGGCAAGGGGGAGGCAGTCCTGACGCAGAGCTTCACAGGCTTGGAGGTGGGCGTCACGGTACAGGACGACCAGTTCCAGTTCACGGTGCCGGAAGGGGTGTCGGTGACGGAATTGCCCGGGATTCAACCGCAGGACAAGGGAGAAAACTAAAATGCGATCGAGCTGGCTAGTTTTAAGTTTGCTCGCGGGGGTGCTGATTTTTGGAACGGCCGCCGCCCCCACCGCGGGGGTCCGCGAAGCGGACCGCTTGCAGCGGGAAGCGGACGTGGCCCGCTCCGGGGGACAGTGGGACATCGCCGCTCCGAGGTACATGAAGCTGGCGGAGCTCTTTCCGGAGACGCCGCATGGCCGGGCGGGGGCTTCGCGGGCGCGCGAGATGCGGGCCTGGGCCAGGGAACCGGACCGGTCGCCGGCTTCCGAGGACCCGGTCTCCTGGATCCACGAGATCGCTGATTTCTTCACATGGCCGTAAGCGACGCGAATAAAGCGATCCTGGCGCTGGAAGACGGCACCGTCTTCCGAGGTGAGTCGTTCGGGGCGCCCGGCGAGGTGGCCGGCGAGGTGATTTTCAACACCGCGATGACCGGCTACCAGGAAATCCTGACCGACCCGTCCTACAAGGGACAGATCGTCACGATGACCACTCCTCTGATCGGCAACACCGGCGTCAACTCCGAAGACGCCGAGTCGCCCAAAGCACAAACGGAGGGGTTCGTGATCCGGGCCTTGAGCCCGGTCGCCTCGAACTGGCGCACGCAGCAGACGCTGGGGGAATGGCTCAAGCAAAACGGCACCGTCGCGATCCAAGGGGTGGATACCCGGGCGCTGACAAACCTGCTGCGGGAAAAGGGGGCCTTGAAGGGAATCCTATCGACGGTGGATCTCGACCCGGCCCGCGGGGTGAACAAAGCTAAGGCATCACCCGGATTGGCCGGCCGCGATCTGGTGAAGGAGGTGACCTGCAAGAAAGCCACCCCCTGGCCGGAGAAACCAGCCGGTACCAACCCGTTGCATGTGGTAGCGGTGGACTGCGGCATGAAGGCGCACATCGCCCGTATGCTCGTCCTGAGCGGCTGCCGGGTCACAGTGGTGCCGGCCACCGTGAAAGCGGAGGAGATCGCGGAACTCAAAGCCGACGGCCTCTTCCTCTCCAATGGGCCGGGTGATCCGGAGGGGATGCCGTATCTGGTCTCGACGGTCAAGCGGTGCATCGGCCGGATGCCGCTCTTCGGGATTTGCCTCGGGCACCAGATCCTGGGGCTTGCTCTGGGGGGAAAGAGCACTAAGCTCAAGTTCGGACACCACGGCGCGAACCATCCGGTACTGGAACTTCGGACAGGCAAGGTGGAGATCACCTCCCAGAATCATGGTTTCTCGGTAGACCCGGCCACGATCCCCGGCAACGACATCGAGCTGACTCACCTGAACCTGAACGACAAGACCTGCGAGGGGATGCGGCACAAGAGGCTGCCGGTTTTCTCGGTGCAGTACCACCCGGAAGCTTCCCCCGGCCCGCATGATGCCCGCTACCTCTTTGAACGGTTTGTAAACCAGATGAAAGGAAAGGCAGACTCATGAAGAAGGTTCTCATTGCGATCCTATTACTGGCGGCTGCGGGAGCCGCCGCGTGGTTTTTCTTAGCGCGGCAAAAATCAGAAACACCCTTGCCGGTGGAAACCGTAGTCGATCGTGGTGAGCCTGTCGAACCACAATCGGAGGCGGTTCGCCCTTCGACAAGCTCAGGGCGAACGGAAGAACAGCCCCCCGAGCTGGATTCTTCCCCGATGAAGATCCGATTCGAAGCGCCCGCCGCGCTTCAGCTGAACCAGCCGGTGCCGGTCACTCTGCTGGTGGAAAGCAACCCGAAAGGCTGGCCGGCCGAAGTGGGTCCCGGGGCACGGCTGGACCTGCTGCTGAGGCTTCCGGTCGGCGTGAAGCTGGCTTCGGAAGAGGGTTGGTCCCCCGCGCAGTTGCCGCCCGAGGAAAGAGACGACGTTACCGGCCCCTGGAGCCTTTACGAGAAACAGGTCCCCCTGCAGATCAAACAAGGGATCCCGCCGGAGCGGTTGGCCGCCGAGAAGGTGGAGCTAAAGGTAGCGGAAGAGGGGGTCAACTGGATCATCTCCGCGCGGGCCCGGCTGGTCCAGGACTCTCAGACTTGGGCTGCGTTCGGCGTGCTGTTCGCCACGCTGCAGGGGAACGAGGGACAGTTCCACGAGATCCCGAAAACACCAGCGGACATCCGAAGTGCCAAAGCGAGTTGACCTTCACAAAATTCTGATCATCGGCTCCGGCCCGATCATCATCGGGCAGGCGTGCGAGTTCGACTATTCCGGGACGCAGGCCTGCAAGGCGCTGCGGGAAGAGGGCTATTCCGTGGTGCTGGTCAACTCCAACCCGGCCACGATCATGACCGACCCGGAGTTCGCCGACCGGACTTACATCGAGCCGGTAACCGCCGAGGCGGTGGAGAAGATCATCGCGCGGGAGAAACCCGATGCCTTGCTGCCGACGCTGGGCGGCCAGACGGCCTTGAACGTCGCGATGCAGCTGTCGGAGTCCGGCGTCCTGGAGCGCTACGGCGTCGAGATGATCGGCGCCAACGCCGAGGCGATCCGGAAAGCAGAAGTCCGAGAGTTGTTCAAGCAGACGGTGCTCTCCTGCGGGCTGGACGTACTCCGGAGCGGAGTGGCCCACACGCTAGAGGAGGCCAAGCAGGTTGCCGAACAGATCGGCTTCCCGGCGGTGGTCCGCCCCGCCTTCACGCTGGGCGGCACCGGAGGTGGGATCGCCTACAACTGGGACGAGTTCCAGAGGATTGCCGAGGCCGGCCTCTCGCTGAGCAGGGTCTCCGAGGTGCTGATCGAAGAGTCGGCCGAGGGCTGGAAGGAGTTTGAGCTGGAGGTGATGCGGGACCGTAAGGACAACGTGGTCATCATCTGCTCGATCGAAAACCTGGACCCGATGGGGGTCCACACCGGCGACTCCATCACGGTTGCCCCCGTGCAGACGCTTACCGACCGGGAATACCAGGCCATGCGCAACGAGGCGATCACCGTGATCCGGGCGATCGGCGTGGAGACCGGCGGCTCCAACATTCAGTTCGCCGTGCACCCGGAAACCGGACGGCGGGTCGTGATTGAGATGAACCCCCGAGTCTCCCGTTCTTCGGCGCTGGCTTCCAAGGCTACCGGCTTCCCGATCGCCAAGATCGCGGCGAAACTGGCGGTCGGCTACACGCTCGATGAACTGCCCAACGACATCACGCGCAAGACGCCGGCCTGCTTCGAGCCGGTGCTGGACTACTGCGTGGTCAAGATCCCCCGCTGGGCGTTCGAGAAGTTCCCCGGCGCGGACCCCACCCTCACGGTCCAGATGAAATCGGTCGGCGAAGCGATGTCAATCGGGCGCACCTTCAAGGAGGCGCTTCAGAAGGGTCTGCGCTCCCTGGAGATCGGCCGCGCGGGCCTCGGTGCCGACGGCAAGGACTTGAGCATTTCCGAAGAGGAGATGCGCCGGAAACTGCGCACCCCCAACGCGGACCGGATCTTCGTGCTGAGACAGGCGATGCTGGCCGGACTGCCGGAGGAGGAAATCCAGCGGCTGACCCGCATCGACCCCTGGTTTCTGCGGGAGATCCGGCAGATTGTGGAGCTGGAGCAGGAACTTCAGGGCGCCCGGCCGGAGAAAGAGCTCCTCTTTAAGGCCAAGCAGTACGGGTTCAGCGACCGGCAGCTGGCGTTCCTCTGGGGCAAGGAGGAGATGGAGATCCGGCGCCTGCGCCTTTCCTGGGGGATCCGGCCGTTGTTCTACATGGTGGACACCTGCGCGGCCGAGTTCGAGGCGGTCACCCCTTACTACTATTCGACCTACGAGCGGGCTCCGGAGATTGTGGGGTCTGACCATCCGGGTGCCAGGATTAATCCTGGCACCCTTCCGTTAAAAAAGATCATGATCCTCGGCGGAGGCCCCAACCGGATCGGACAAGGGATCGAGTTCGATTACTGCTGCGTGCGGGCGGTCTTCGCGCTGCGGGAGGCCGGCATCCAGACGATCATGGTTAACTCTAATCCGGAAACCGTCTCCACCGATTACGACACCTCCGACGTCCTCTATTTTGAGCCGCTCACGCTGGAGGATGTGCTCAACATCGTCGAACGGGAGAAACCGGAAGGGGTGATCATCCAGCTGGGGGGACAGACGCCGCTGAACCTGGCGCTGGCGCTGGAGCGGGAAGGGGTTCCGATCATCGGGACCGCTCCGGAAGCGACCGACCGGGCGGAGGACCGGAAGAAATTCAGCCGATTGATCGATAAGCTAGGGCTCAAGCAGCCTCCCAACGGTACCGCGATGGAAACTGAAGAGGCGATCGCGATAGCCCGGAAACTCACCTACCCGGTGCTGGTGCGGCCTTCCTACGTGCTGGGCGGACGGGCGATGGAGATCATCTACGATGAGGAGGGCCTGCGCGCCTACATGGCCAAGGCGGTGCGCGTGGCCCCGGAGCACCCGATCCTGGTGGATAAATTCCTAGAAGAGGCGATCGAAGTGGACGTGGACGTCGTGGCCGATGGGGAAACGGCGGTGATCGGCGGCATCCTGGAGCACGTGGAGGAGGCGGGCGTCCATTCCGGCGACGCGGCGATGGTGATGCCGCCGCACACGCTGCCTCCCGCCGTGATCGAGGAGATCCGCCGCGCCAGCCACCAGCTGGCCCGGGAGCTGGACGTCAAGGGGCTCATGAACATCCAGTTTGCCGTCAAAGAGTCCGAGGTCTACGTGCTGGAGGTCAATCCCCGCGCCTCCCGGACCGTGCCGTTCGTTTCAAAAGCGATCGGCGTCCCGCTGGTGAAGCTGGCGGCCCAGGTGATGGCCGGCTCCACGCTGCAGGAATTGGGTTTCACGAAAGAGGTGCCCATCCCGTTCACCTGCGTTAAAGAGTCGGTCTTCCCGTTCAGCAGGTTCTTTGGCGTGGACATTATCTTGGGGCCGGAGATGAAATCGACCGGCGAGGTGATGGGAATCGACGCCTCGTTCGGGTTGGCGTTCGCCAAATCGCAGATTGCCGCTTATCAGAAGGTCCCGCTGGAAGGGACCGTTTTCGTCAGCGTGAAAGACAAGGACAAGCCGGCCGCGCTGGAGATCGCCCGGCGCTTGCAGAGGCTGGGCTTCAAGCTGGTTTCCACGAGGGGGACTGCCGGTTTCCTGCGAAAGCAAGGGCTGGAGGTAGCGGAGGTGATGAAGATCCATGAGGGAAGGCCGGACGTGCTGGATTTCCTTCGCAACTCCAAGGTGGACTTGATCATCAACACTCCGGCTGGGAAGGCTACCAAGGAAGACGAGACCCGGATTCGCTCGCTGGCCGTCACGCGGGGGATCCCCTGCGTCACCACGATCCCGGGTGCCAACGCGCTGATCACTGGTATCGCCGCGCTGAGGGAGCGGGGCTACGAGGTCCGCTCGCTGCAGGAATGGCACCAGCAGATCCAGCCGGTCGCCGTCTCCTGATGGTCCAGGAGAAGGCGAAAATCCTGCTGCACCGGAAGATCGCCCGTGACCATTACCGGATGCGGCTAAAAGCCCCCTCCGCGGCCCGCGGGGCTCGGCCCGGGCAGTTCATCCACATCCGCTGCCGGGAAGAGAGCCCGTATGACCCGCTGCTGCGCCGGCCGATCAGTCTGGTCGATGTCGATCCGACTGGGGGTACGCTGGACATCGTCTACAAGGTCATGGGGCTCGGAACGCGGGCGCTGGCCCAAATGCCGGAAGGGTCTAAAGCCGATTTTATCGGACCACTTGGGAAGCCGTTCGCTTTCCCGCCGAAGGGCAAACGGGCCGTCCTGATCGGGGGCGGGGTCGGGATCCCACCGCTGGTCTTTTTGGCGAAAGAACTGCTTAAGAAAAAGATCAAGGCCACTGCTTTCTTAGGTGCGCGCACCAAAGAATGGGTCATCTGCCGGGATGATTTCCGGAAATTGGGGGTCCCGGTTCACGTCGCTACCGACGACGGGACGCTGGGTTTCCACGGCTCCGTCGTGGACCGGGCGGCGGAGTCGGGCCGCGTTGCACCCGCAACGCGGCACTTCCTCGGCAGCAGGGATAGTGCCGCCTCGGTCGCCGGCGACTTAGTCTTCTATATCTGCGGGCCGACCGGGATGATGAAAGCCGCCGCGGCGCTGGCCCGCCGCCGGGGGATCCCGGCGCAGGTGTCGCTCGAGGAGCGGATGGGCTGCGCGATGGGCTGCTGCATGGGCTGCGTGGTGGAGGTGAACACCGAACCAGTTGGATCGCACGCCCGGTTTCAGCGGGTTTGCACCGAAGGCCCGGTCTTCCCAGCCGAGGCTGTTCTGTGGCGGTAATGAGGGAAGACCGGGGTGAGGCCGAGCCAAGAAATCCAGGCCGTGCGACGAGTAGGAGTACGGTGTTCCACCGAGGCCGAGTGGCCGACCGAGTACCCTGGCGACTGAGCGAAGCGAAGAAGCCGGGCGAGGCGCCGGTCTTCCCAGCCGAGGCTGTTCTGTGGCGGTAGGGGAGGAATTTTGAGGTGAACCTTAAAACTGCCTATGAGGACTACAACCGGTTCAAAGAAACCGAAGATTACGATCCGGAAAAAGAGGGAACATTCTCCCGGCGGCTGGCCTGGTTTTGCCGGAATCTCTCCGGCGGAGAAAAAGTGTTGGATTACGGTTGCGGAGAAGGCGTCGTCCTGAACGGCCTCACCGCGCGCAAGAATCTCTCCGGCGACTCTTGCGGCGTTGACCTTTCGGTCGATGCCGTAAAAAAAGCCCAGGCGCGGTTTCCCTCGCTGACATTTCATCCTCTGGATGAAAGCGGAGGTATCCCGTTTCCGGGCAACCATTTCGACGCGATCGTTGCCACGGAAGTGATCGAGCACGTTTTTGACACAGACCAAGTGTTCTCGGAATTCCGAAGGGTTCTGAAACCGCGGGGCAAATTGCTTCTGACGTGCCCGTATCACGGTTTTCTAAAAGATTTGACGATGCTCCTGACGGGAAAAATTGAAGCGCATTATCGCGACCCCTATTCGTTCCACATCCGCCACTATTCCTTCGGCTCGCTCGAGGGCGTCCTTCGGAAACACGGATTTACGATCCTTCAGATGGGCGGGGTGGGGCGGGCCCCCTTTCTTTGGAAGAGCTTGACGGCTTGCGCGGAGAAAAATTCATAACGAATGGCGACACAGTTGAAGGTTCAGTTGGGTCCGTTGAAGCTCCAGAACCCAGTTCTGGTGGCCTCCGGGACGTTTGGGTATGGGGAGGAATACAACCGTCTCTATGACGTGAGCCGCTTGGGCGGGATCGTCACGAAATCGATCTCCTTAAAGCCCCGCTCCGGCAATCCGGTCCCCCGCATCTACGAGACCCCCTCCGGCATGATCAACGCGATCGGCCTGCAGAACGTCGGCTTGGAGGCGTTCATCCAAAAGAAGATGCCGTTCCTGCGCAGCCTTAAAGGCCCTCGGATCATCGTGAACATCGTCGGTGACCGGATCTCGGAGTACGTGGAGCTGGCCGCCCGGCTGGAGGATGTGAAAGGAATCGACGGACTGGAGCTGAATCTTTCCTGCCCCAATTGCGAGCGGGGAGGGATCGAGTTCGGGGTGAACCCGAAGCTCACCGCGGAGGTAATCCGAAAGGTCCGTCGAAGGACTCGTCGGGCGATCATCGCGAAGCTCTCTCCGAACGTGACCGACGTGACCTTGATCGCGCGGGCGGCGGCAGAGGCCGGGGCCGACGCCCTGTCGCTTATCAACACCCTTCTGGCCCTGGCGGTGGATGCCTCCACCTGGCGGCCCCGGATCGCCACGGTGACCGGGGGGTTGAGCGGCCCCGCCGTCAAGCCGGTGGCCCTGCGGATGGTCTGGCAGGTGCGCCGGGCGCTGCCGAAGACCCCGATCATCGGCTTGGGCGGCATCATGACGGCGCGGGACGCCGTGGAGTTCCTGCTCTGCGGGGCGAACGCCGTGCAGCTGGGGACCGTCAACTACGTCAACCCGAAAGCCCCGCTGGAGGTGATCGCGGGGCTGAAGAGCTATCTCGCGGAGCGCAAACTAAAGAGCCCCTCCGCGCTGGTCGGAAAATTGCAGGTGCCCGAAAGGCTGAGGGGTTTGCCCCAGGTGGTGACCGGATGATCCGTCCGGAAGACCGGCTGATCGTGGCGCTGGACGTGGATAAAATAGAGGACGCCGTCGGGCTGGTCAGAACGATGGCCCCGCTGGGGATCACCCATTTTAAGGTAGGTTTGAACCTCTTCACGCGGGCCGGGCCGGCCGCGGTGGAGGCGGTGCATCAGGCCGGCGGCCGGGTCTTTTTGGACCTGAAGTTCCACGATATCCCGAACACGGTGGCGGGCGCGGTGCAGGCGGCATCCCGGATGGGCGTCTGGATGACGAACGTGCATATCCCCGGAGGGAGTGCTATGATGCGAGCTGCGCTCTCCGGCCGGGGCAAAGATCTGCTGTTGATCGGCGTGACGGTGCTCACTTCCATGGCGGAAAAGGACCTGACCGAGCTGGGAGTGCGACACCCGGTTGAAGCCCAGGTGCTCTCCCTCGCGAAACTGGCGCAGGCGGCCGGTTTGAGCGGGGTGGTCGCCTCGGCGCGGGAGGCCGTGGCGATCCGCCGGGTCTGCGGGGAAGGGTTCCTCATCGTTACACCCGGCATTCGCCCCAAAGACAAAGCAGTGGACGATCAACAGCGAACGGGGACGCCCGGGGAAGCGATCCGGGCCGGTGCCGATTACCTGGTGGTGGGCCGGCCGATTCTGGAGGCTCCGGACCCCGCGGCGGTAGCCCGCCGGATCATCGAAGAATGTGCTGAACTTAAGGTGAAAGATGCGACCTAGTGAAGTGATGAGGCTGTTCCAGGGTTGCGGGGCCTGGATGGAAGGGCATTTCGTCCTTTCGAGCGGGCTTCATAGCCGAGAGTATCTCCAATGCGCGATGATCCTCCAGCACCCGACGCTGTCGGCCCGCGCCTGCCAGGCTCTATCCCAGCGGTTCTTGACCGATGAGGTGACTTGCGTGGCCGGGCCGGCGCTGGGAGGGATCCTGGTTGCCTACGAGACGGCCCGGCAGTTGGGGGTCCGCTCCGTCTTTGCCGAACGGCAAGAGGGGAAACTTCAGATTCGCCGCGGATTCCAGGTGGGCCGGAAGGACCGGGTGCTGGTCGTGGAGGACGTGGTCACCACCGGCGGTTCGGTGGAGGAACTGATTAATCTGATCCGCGAGGTGGGGGCCGAGGTGGTCGGAGTGGGGGCGCTGGTGGACCGCTCCAGCGGATGGGTCTCGTTCGAAGTGAAGTATCACGCGCTGCTGAGCCTGGATTTGAAAACCTTCCCGGCCGAAGCCTGCCCCCTCTGCAAGGAGGGGGTTCCGGTCACGCGGCCCGGCAGCCGCACCCTCGTTCCCTAGAACGTCAGCCCAGCCGGAGCATTAGGATCACGTTCAGCGAGTAGAGAAGGTTCCCCGCTCCGTGTGCCGCGATGCAGGGCCATAGAGATCCGCTTTTCTCGTAGATCCAGGCGAACGCCACTCCGCTCCAGAAAACCGTTAGGAATCCCACTAGGCCGTAACCATGCACCAGGGAAAAAATCCCGGCGCTGACGAGCCCTGCCGCCATGGGGACCAGCCGGCCCCGCAGCGTGCCGTACAGGAATCCACGGAAGACCAGCTCCTCGAAAAAAGGCCCGACCCCGACGATTCCAGCCAGGCTGCACGCCAGCACCGCCCGGGAACCGAACACCAGGTCGGCGTCGAAACTCTCCGCCCAGTGATTCGGAAGCCCCAAGGCCCAGCCGGCCGTTCCGATCAGCCAGCCTCCCAGAGAGTCGATTCCCAAGCCCAGCAGCGCGATGATCGCCAGTTTTCCCCAGTTCTTTGCCGGAACCGACAGGCCCAGTTCTTTCCGCAGAGACAGCCCGTTCGGGCGCAGCAGGGCGTGATGGAACAGCCAAACCATGGGAAGGGTCCAGAGCAAGTAAGAAATGAGCATCCCGGCCGGATGCGAACCGGCGGGAAGTAACGCAAAAGCGAAAGCCAGGACGATCCCTAGCGCGCACCCACGCACCAGCAGCGCTGTTCCCACAGGAAGGGGCCACGGCGGCGGGATGGAGGCATGCCCCGCCTTCCAAAATTCTCTTGGGAATTTCAGGAAAAGAACCGCCGCCATCCCGAACAGAAAAAAAACGGCCAGGTCTAACCCAGTCAGAAACCTGTACCTCCAGAGCAACCGGCGGGCTGCCTGCCGGCCGGTCCGGCGGATCGCGTCGGCCCGCGCGGTCTCCCCGGTTTTCCGGCAGAGGCGCTCCTCCAGCCGGTCCCGGAACCAACCCGGAGGCAAAAGCTCATGGAGCAGGCCGGTCCAGTTCGAAGGAGGCGATTCTTCAAAGTAGGCGGCTCGCAGCAGCATCGCGTAAAGAGGGACCGGGGCGGGTCCCTGGTCTGCCCAAGTCCGGGTCTGTTTTTGGAGCAGGTCCAACTGGCCGGACTCCCCTTCCATCATTCCGACGTGCGTCATGATCCCCGGCAGATTGGCCAGGATCGCCGGATCTTTGGCCAGATGGACGATCTCCCGATGCCATTGAATCAGCCGGGCGAGTTCTTCCGGAGTTCCCAGAGAGGGGTCCCAGAAGGCATGAAGGCGGCGCTCCCGGGGAGAGAGCTGCTCCAGCGTTTCCCGGAGCTGCATTGTCTGCCCCGCCACCCGGGCCAATCCTTTTTCAGGAG
The DNA here is from genome assembly GCA_030651065.1 of Candidatus Omnitrophota bacterium. Taxonomy (GTDB): domain Bacteria; phylum Omnitrophota; class Gorgyraeia; order 1-14-0-20-64-10; family 1-14-0-20-64-10; genus JAUSCU01. Next base: position 24,625 of record JAUSCU010000061.1, read on the forward strand.
TAGGGACGCCAAGGACCGGAGAGAGAAAAAGGGAAGTTGCCACTACGAAAGCGATTCCAAGGAACAGAATAATCCCGCTAAGTACCGTCGGCCAGGTTCGTAGCAGAGGGATTTTCACGAGGAAGTGGTGCCGAGGGGCAGAATCGAACTGCCCACGCCAGCCTTTTCAGGGCTGCGCTCTACCACTGAGCTACCTCGGCATCGCGACGCTGAATATCAAGAATAGGAGGGATCAAGACTGACGAACGTGATCAGTATATATGTTTTGGAGGCTGACGTTCAACCCTGCTATTTAACGGCGGATTTGCAGATCAGGACGCGGCAGGGAGCGTTGCGCACGACGTACTCGGTGGTGGCCCCCAGCCACGCGGAGGCCCCGCGCCGGTAGGAGGTTCCCATGACGATCAGGTCGAACCCCTTCTCCTTTGCCAGATCCAGGATCGCCTGCCCGGCCGAACGGGCCTGTAACAGATGGGTGGTGACCGCCACCTCAAACTCCCGGCCGATGGCCTGCGCCCGCTTCAGGGCCAGGTCGGCGTCTGCCAGCCGGTCCGAAAGGAACGTGTCGAGCGGAAGCGTAGAAGGAATTTCAATCACATAGAGAGCGGTCACCTCCGCTCCCCGCAGCTTCGCCATCTCGCAGGCAAACTGGAGGGTTTCGGTCTCCGTCCCGCCCAGTGTCGGCACCAAGATGTTCCGAGTGGTGATGCTGACGAACTCAGGGATCTTCACCCGTTCAATCTCCACGTGAGCGGTCGGCGCGATCCGCTGATTCTTCCGGTACACCAGATAACAAACCAACCCGACGGCCATCCAGGCGAAGCCGAGGTTCCGGCCCGCTGGTTTCGAGATCACCACATCGATCCAAACGCCGACGGTGGCGAACAACCCGACAAGGGCCGAGACCGGCAGCTTGGCCTTGCCCACCGTGATATTGAACGGGATCCGGAACGGCCGCGCCAGCTCCGGTTGGCGGACCCGCAAGCCCAGCAGCGAAAGGTGGGCCAGGCTGAAGGCCAGCATCGCACCGAAATTGTACAGATCGGCGATGAAGTGAAGATTCTTGGCGACTAGGATGACCAGGGCGGCCAGCCCGGCGAACAAGCTCAATGAGATGTAAGGGGTGCGGAACCGGGGGTGAAGTTTGTAGAAAATCCTTGGGACCTGGTAGTACTCCCCCATGGCGAACGTCAGCCGTGAGGCCCCGATCAGGCCGGCATTGGCCGCCACGAAGAGGATGGTCGCGCCCAAGATGCCGACCCAGGGGGCCAGCAGGCGGCCCCCCACCGGCAAAGCGGCAGCGATTCCTGCCAGGGGGTCTTGCAAGTACTGGGTAGCCAGCACCTTCGGGTGCATAGCGGAAAGAGCGACGGTGGAGATGCCGAAGTACATCACAAACAGGGCTACCATGGTGAGCAAGGTGGCGCGCGGGACTGTCCGGGAGGGGTTGCGGGCCTCTCCTCCGAGCTGGGAGATGGACTCAATTCCGATGTAGGCCACCATGGCCATCGAGACCCCTTTCCAGAACTCGGGCCAGGTGGGGGACCAATCCACCCCGGTTACGCCGATCTTCATGAATTCGATCACGTGCGGAATATTCAGCAGGAACAGGCCGCCGATTACGATGATGGCCAGCTGGGTGGCGATGTCGAAGATGCACAGCAGCAAGGAAATACGGGTGGATTCCTTGATGCCGAAGATGTTGATCGCCAACAAAATCCCCAGCACCATCAGACTGAACGGCACGTTGGCCATCCCCTTGAGGGCCGGGACGAAGTAGGCTAAATAGGGGCCCACCGAGAAGGCCGAGATGGCGATCGTGACGATGTAGTCGAGCAGCAGCGCCCAGCCTGCGATGAAGGAGACCATGTCGTTGAAGGCGTGCCGGGCGAAGCTGGCCGAGCCTCCCGCTTCCGGAAGGGCGGAGGACATCTCGGCGTAGGTCAGCGTGGTGCAGAAGAAGGCGATGCCGGCCAGCGCCAGCGCTAGCGGGGTGGCCCCGAGCGCGTAGAAGGCCGTGATCCCGAGCGCGTAGTAGATGGAAGATCCGACGTCGCTGTAGCCGATCGCGAACAGATCCCGAACGCGAAGCACGCGCAGCAGCCCCCCCTTGTCCATCTGGACAATGTGGTGCCGCGCCTGCCCCTCATCGGAGAGGTCGAATTCCCGTTCGCTGGCCATAGGTTTTTAGCCCGGCCCCCACAGTTTCAACATCAGCATCAGGCCGATCCCGCTGCCGATCGCCAGAAGCTGGATGGCCGCTTGCCCCGGCTGCCGTTCTTTGTGGAGTTCCGGGACCAGATCGGAGCCGGCGATGTAGATAAATCCGCCGGCGGTCAGCGGCAGCATCGCGCCGGAAAAAGAGGTGAGCCACGTGCCAACCATCATCGCCAGCACCGCTCCCGCGATGGCAAGGATCGCCGTAAGGAAATTCAACCCGATCGCCTGGCGGCGAGTGAACCCCGCGTGAAGCAGGATACCGAAGTCTCCGATCTCTTGCGGGATCTCGTGGAAGCAGACCGCGATGGTCGTTCCGATTCCGATCGGGATACTGACCAGATAGCTCGCGCCGATCAGGATGCCGTCCATGAAGTTGTGGACGCCGTCGGCAATGAGATTGAGATACCCCACCGGATGGATCGGATGCGTGTGTTCGTCCGCGTGGTCGTGGCGCCAAAGCAGAAACTTCTCCAGAACGAAGAAAACCCCGATCCCCGCCAGGCAGTACAGAGAGGTCGCCAGAGGCGACGCCGACCGCTCAAAAGACTCCGGCAACAGGTGGATGAAGGTGTCCCCAAACATCGCCCCGACGGCTAGGCCGACCAGGACGAACACGAGCGGCTGCACCCGCTGCCGGTTGAAGGCCAGGGAGAGAAGAACTCCCGCGAAGGAGAGGAGGCTAATGGCGAAAACGCTGGCCAGGGTCCAAGCCCAAGCGGAGATTCCGACGGTCACGAGGATTTTTTATCCATCAGGCTGATTTTAGCAGGTTCAGGCCGGATTTTCGAGCAGCTGGCGCCGAACAGCCCGCTACGGTGTCAGGTTTCTTTGACTGCTTGGATGTAAAGCGAGAAAGGGGTAGTGGGATTAAGAGTGTCAAGAAATTGCAAGGGCCAAGTCGACAGAAATAACGGCAAAGCGACAGGATCTCCCGCATTATTTCGCAGCCACCGAATGGGTTTGTCAAGTTGGTGGAGTAAGGAAGAGCCAATACCGGCGCTTTTGGTGATTTTGAATCCGGCCGGCAGAAGGAGCGCTTTGTAACTTTCCAAGGTGTAGCCGTCCCTTACATGTCCGCCATCTTCCGGATTACTTGTTCTCCCCAAGCGATGTTCCGGGTGTAGCGCGAATGGACAACACAGATGCAGCACTCCTCCCGGACGAAGCGCATTATAAAACTGCGTGACGATGAGAGCGTCTTGCGCAATGTGTTCGAGGGTTTCGCTGCAGATAATTTGATCAAAAGACCTCCCAATTTCAGGAAGGTCATAAAGATTCAAAGTTTTGAATTCGAGCCGAGACGCATCGATTCCGATTTCAGAAAAAAAGGCTTGAGCCTTGGCGGTCTCTGCGGGGTTATGGTTGATGCCTAAAACGCGGTTGCCCAGCGTGTATGCGGCATAAGCAAGTGCGCCATTCCCGCATCCGGCATCCAATGTGTCGATGGGGCCTGCTCGAAAAAACCGGGGGAGAAACCGATAACGGCATCGAGTGTGTAAATCAAGGCCTGGGAATAAGAGCCATTTGGCTCTCTGGAATAGTTTATTGGTGAGGTGCTTAGTTTGTTTTTCTGACGGCATGTCCGGAATGGAATTTGGGCGATAAAACGGGGCCGACGGGATTTGAACCCGCGATCTTCAGATTGACAATCTGACGCGTTAGACCGGGCTACGCTACGACCCCTGCGAAAGAAGACAGGCCAACTATCTTATCAGGCAATCAGGAGCCAAACAATAAATGGAAACTAAAAAAGACATGGGCGAAACAGGGATCGAACCTGTGACCTCTCGGATGTAAGCCGAGTGCTCTAACCAGCTGAGCTATTCGCCCCTCTCGCCACGGAAGGCACCATCCTAGTACAGGCGGAACGCGATTTCCAGGGGGCTATTTCACATCTCCTTTTTTATCAGCGTCGTGTATCATTAACGCTAGTGGTGACTTGGGAGAAAAACCCGTGACCCAAAAACGAATGCCCTTGACCCGGTTTGCAACAGTCGAGGAAGTGATGTCGCCGGAATTTAGTGAAATTATTC
>JAUSCU010000064.1 GCA_030651065.1 Candidatus Omnitrophota bacterium
GCTGGAGCGGTCCACCTTCCTGATCGATGAGGAAGGCCTGATCTCCAAGGTTTTCCCGAAGGTCCAGGTGGACGGGCATCTGGACGAGGTCCTGGCCGCGCTGTAAGCGGTTTCCATGTCCAAAGTCCTCGTTGTGCAGCACACCGCCCCGGAGACGCTCGGCACCATCGTCGACGCGCTGGAGCCCAAAGGGGTTTCCGTCGAGTACATCCATGCCTTCCAGGACGAGCCGGTACCAAAAATGATGGACGACGCCGCGGGCTTGATCGTGATGGGCGGCCCGATGGGGGTCCGGGACCAGGGAAAGTTCCCGTATCTCCGGGACGAGATGAGGCTCATCGAGCAGGCCCTCAAAGAGAATAAGCCGGTGCTCGGCGTCTGCCTTGGCAGCCAGCTACTGGCCAGCATCCTTGGGAGCCGCGTGACCGCCGCCAAAAAAGAGATCGGCTGGCAGACAGTCCGATTGTCTCCGCATGCCCAGCAGGACCCGCTCTGGGCCGGTACCCCCGCCTCCTTCATGGCGTTCCATTGGCACGGGGATATCTTCGATCTTCCTGCCGGCGCGATCTCGTTGGCCTCCTCGGATGCCACGCAGCACCAGGCGTTCCGGCATGGGACCAAGGCCTACGGGATGCTATTCCACCTGGAGATGACCGAGAACATGATCCGGGAGATGATCCGGACTTTCTCGGAGGAGCTGCTGGAACAGAACCTGGACAGCGGGTGGATGATCCAAAAAGGACTTGAATACCTGCCGGTGCTGGAAAAGATCGGCGGCACCGTCTTCGGCCGCTGGGCGGACTTGCTATAATGTGGACTGAAATGAAACCTCTATTCCGGAAACTGCTGGGGTTGGGCGTCGTGGCCGCTTTCCTTGTGATGGCGACGGCGATGGTTCTCCCGCACTCCCACGACGCGGAGACGGCGCACCACGTCTGCTGGATCTGCCAGTCCAAGGCAACCGGTGTCTCCACACCTGAAGTTTCCCCGCGGCCAGCCGTGCTTCACCTGATTTCGATCGCGGCCCCGGCCGCGCGGCGCATTTTTGAAACACAAGCCTCGTTCCTGTTTTCTGAAGCTCGCGCTCCTCCCGTTTCCTCGCCCGTTCTCTCGTAGTTTTTCCCTGAAACAGCTTTAATTCATCCATTTTCTTTTTAAGGAGAGGACTCCATGCGTCTACCTATTTGGATTCTTGCGTTTGCGTGCGCTCTTTGCACAGTCCCGCCGGTCGCGGCGCTGGCCGAAACAACGAATGAAGAGGTGGCCTACGAGCTGAAGGAAATGAAAAAGGCTCTCCAGGTCCAGAACCAGCTGATTCAGAAGCAGCAGGCGAAGATCGATGAGCTGGAGCGCCGGCTGGAAACCGGGGCCGGTTCAAAGGTGGTTTATCCCGAACCCGCGCTGCCGGAACCGACGGGTGCTCGGGCACCCGCACCGGCCGGGAAGGGGCTGGGCCTTCCCGGACAGATCGGAGCCCTCCTTCCGGAGATTGGGCTGGTGGGCGACATCGTGGCCACGACTTCCGAGGACGCGGCGGATACGGAAGGAAACGACCGGATCTCGGCCCGGGAGGTGGAGTTGGTGGTCGGCAGCAATGTGGACCCGTATTCCCGGTTCGATGCTTCCTTCGCTTTTTCCGATTTCGAGGAGACTTCCCTCGAAGAAGCCTACCTGACCCGGTGGGGGCTTCCGTGGGATTTGAAGGCCCGCTTCGGTCGTTTCTTCCCGAGAGTCGGCAAGGCAGCCTCCATTCATCGCGATTCTCTGTCCACCGTGGATGAACCGCTGGTGATCCGCCGCTACTTCGGGGCGGAGGGGTTCGCCCGGTCCGGCGCGGACATCGGCGGTACGTTTCAAGGTCCCTTGAGCTGGGTCTTCGAACCCAGCGTGGGCATTTTGGAAGGGGGCATGGGGGAAGGAGGCACGATGTTTGGAACCACCCGCCGCCGGCCGACAGCCTATGGGCACTGGAAAAATTACAGGGACCTAAGCGACAGCTCCGGTGTGGAGCTTGGATTCACCGGCCTGATCGGATCCAGCGATGCCGACCCGGAATTTGAGGTGAAAACCTTGGGAGTTGACGTGACCTACCTGAACGCCTTCACTCCCACCACGAAGATGAAGCTTCAAAGTGAACTGTTCGTTCAGCAGCGGGATGAATCGTTCGCGATCGATCCGGACACCGGAGAAACCCGGCAGTTTGACCGGCACCCGTGGGGCGCCTACGCGCTGGCGGAGTACCGGTTCGCCCCTCAATGGGCGGTCGGCGCCCGGGCGGACCACGTCCGGCTGGTGGATTCGGCCCAGTCCCGGCATTACGACCAAGGGGTGAGCGCGTTCCTCACCTTCTACCAGAGCGAATGGGCCCGGTGGCGCCTGCAGTTCCGGCATGAGGAACGGGCCAGAGACGAGACGGACGACAACGCCGTTTTCCTGCAGGGGACGTTCGCCATCGGCACCCACAAGCACCAGATCCAGTGAGACGGCCATGAGAAAAACAATCGCGATTCTTTTGGCGGTTATTGGAACCTGGGCGCCGGTCTCTCCCGCGAGGGGAGAGCCGGCGATCCGGGTCGCGGCGACCCTCTCTTCGTTCGCCGACCTGGTCAAGCAGATCGGCGGCGACCGGGTCGAGGTTTCCACGATCGCGCCGCCCCGGTTCAACCCGCATTTCATCGAGCCGCGTCCCAGCGACGTGCTCAAGGTCAAGAAAGCGGACTTGCTGGTCCACGGCGGTCTGGACCTGGAGGCTTGGCGCGGCCCGTTGCTGGATGCCGCGGGGAATCCCGATCTGTTCCCGGGAGGGAAAGGGGAGCTGGACCTATCGAGGGGGATTCCTCTATTGGAAGTTCCGGACAGGCAGCTCAGCCGCCTGGACGGGGATATCCACCTGTTCGGCAACCCGCACTACTGGACGAGCCCCGAAAACGGGCGGATCATGGCGCGGGCGATCGCCGGGAAGCTCTCCGAGATAGACCCCACCCACGCGGAAGAATATAGGAAACGGCTCGCCGATTTCCTCACCCGGTTGGATGGGAAGATTGCCGAGTGGAAACAGCTCTCTTCGAGTGTGCGGGGCAAGGAGGTGATCGGCTACCACAACGAGTGGCCCTACCTGATGGAGTTCGTCGGGGTCAAGCTGGAGCAGTTCCTAGAGCCCAAGCCGGGGATCCCTCCCTCGCCGAAGCACCTGGGTTTCCTGGAAAACTACATGAAGGAGAGGGGAATCAAGGTGATCATCCAGCCGACCTATTTCCCGAAAAGCTCCTCCGAGGTGCTGGCCCGGCGGACCGGGGCAACAGTGGTGATCCTGTGCCAGAGCGTCAAGGAGCTTCCGGAGGCCTCCGATTATATTGCGTTTGTGGATTACAATGTTCGGCAGCTGGTCCGGGCGCTGGAGGGAAAATGACTGAATTCCTGCATTTGATGGCGGCCCCCTTCGCCGCCTGCTTGGTGCTGACCGGGATCCACGCTTATCTTGGCTTGCACGTGATCGAGCGCCAGGTCATCTTCGTGGACCTGGCCCTCGCCCAGATCGCGGCCCTTGGCTCCACAGTCGCGTTTCTGTTCGGGTTCGGGCTGCACCACAACGCGAACTATCTGTTCGCGCTGGGTTTTACCTTCCTCGGAGCGGCCGTTTTCGCGCTGACCCGGTTTAAGGAAGAGAAGGTTCCCCACGAGGCGATCATCGGGGTGGTCTACGCGGTGGCGGCCGCCGCCTCCATCCTCGTCTTGAGCCGGGCGTCGGAAGGGAGCGAGGAGCTCAAGGGGCTGTTGGTGGGCCACCTGTTGTTCGTCACTTGGCCGGAGGTGGCCAAGATGGCGGTGATCTACAGCCTCATCGGGTTCCTGCATTGGCTGTTCCGGCGCCGGCTGCTGTTTATCTCCCAGCATCCCCGGGAGGCGTTCGACCAAGGAGTGCCGGTCCGCTGGTGGGACCTCTTTTTCTACATCACGTTCGGCGTAGTCGTGACGAGCTCCGTGGAGCTGGCCGGCGTTCTGCTGGTTTTCAGTTTCCTGATCGTTCCGGCGATCTGCGGAGTTCTGCTGGGGAAAACGGTGGGCGGCCGCTTGGGCGTCGGGTGGGGGATCGGCGTCCTCACCAGCGTTTTGGGGATCACCGCCTCTTATTTCTGGGACCTTCCGACCGGAGCCGCCGTGGTCTGCGCGTTTGGGTTCGTTCTATTGGCGGTGGGTGCCCTGCGTGCCGTGATAAAATAAACAAACGGAGGGAAACGGCATGAGACAAGCAATCCTTGGAATGCATCTTCTGGCGGTGGCGTTGTTTTTGGCTTCTCCTTCAGTCGCGGAAGTATCCGCCGCGCAGGCCTCTACCCTTGTGATTACCGGGATGGCTCCCGGATCGGCGGGCAAAGTTCAGAAAGCGCTGGAGTCCCTGCCCGGCGTCATCAAGGTCAAAGTAAGCGAAGAAGAGGGCTTGGCCGTGGTCATGTATGATCCGGCGAAGGCCAAGGCGGAGGAGTTCACGCGCGCCATGCAGACGGCCGGCTACCTGGCCACCTTCGCGAAGGCGAATTTCCGCTGCCCCGCGTGCCCCGCCACTTACGCGGAAGCCGGTGAGTGCATTGTGGACGGCTCCACGCTGGAGGCCATCTCCTAGCTGAGCTGTTAGAATAGCGGCGATGGAATCCGCGCTGCTTCTGCTGACCGGCCTGTTTCTGGGCATGCGCCACGCGTTCGACCGGGACCATGTGGCGGCGGTCACCCATTTCATCTCCCTCGAACCCGATCCGCTGAAGAGCGCCTGGTTTGGCTTCCGCTGGGCGATTGGGCACGCTGTCACCGTGCTGTCGCTCGGCTCCTTGATCATCCTGCTGCGGCTCAAGTTCGATCCCGCCTTCGAGCGCTACGCTGAGCTGGCGGTGGGGATCTCGCTGATTGTGTTGGGGATCTGGCGGCTCGGCTTGTTGATCCAGGACCGCCGGCACACCCACGCCCACCGGCACAAGGAGGAGCAGCACCGGCACGCCCATTCGCACGAAGCCCCTCGTCCCCACGTGCATCATTTTGCTCCCACGCTGGTCGGGATGGTGCACGGAGCTTCCGGGACCGCCGAGGTGTTCGTGCTGCTTCCGGTCACGCTGATGGCTTCCCGGGCGCTGGCCTACCTCTACATCGGCCTCTTCAGCGCCGGCTGCGCGGTGACGATGAGCAGCTACGGTTACCTGGCCGGCCGGTTCTACCGGCGGGCCAGTGAGAAGGGACAGCGGATTTACCGGATCTTGGTGGTTCTGACCTCTTCGATTGGCATCGTTTTGGGAGCCATCTGGATCCTGAACAACCTCCGCTAGGTCTCGCGGCCCCCTCTGCCCGCCGTGCTATAATCCCTTTCCGATGCTGGCGTAGCTCAGTTG
>JAUSCU010000036.1 GCA_030651065.1 Candidatus Omnitrophota bacterium
AGCGTACACCTTCTTTGCGTTCCTTCAGGAGCAGGTGGGTTTGTTCGACATCGCGGAAGCCGTCCCCTTGCCCGACAAGTATTTCGGTAGCGGACAACTCACCCCAGAGCAGAAATTTCAACTTTTGACCTGCCCCGTGGATGAAAAAACCGACCGTGGGAAATCCTACGGTTTCCCGGCAGGAGTCGGTAATCAGCCCTTATCCTGGTTGCTGGACAGCAGGAACGCGGGTGCCGTCCTGATTACCGAAGTAGCGGGGCCGAACGGCACTGCGTTCCGGCATGAAGGGGGCAGAACGTCCGTAACGATCTCCGTCGTCGGCATCGTTGAGCGGACGAGGGGGGGAGGAACGCCTTCCAATGTTCTTGTCGACTAGCGTCAAAGGAGGTGTTCGGAATCCTCCGGAAAGGGCTGATCATCCCCGACCCGCCAGAGTTCGAACAGTTCTTCGGGGAGCTCCTGGATGAATTGCGAAGGCCGCATCAGCACCTGTCCCTTATCGTAGCTGTACCGCGTTAGCGGGTACGTGAGGTACAGCTCCTTCTTGGCTCGCGTCACCGCCACGTAGAAAAGGCGCCGTTCCTCCTCCATCTCCGCCGGATCCTGGAATGACTTGGGATGAGGGAACTGTCCCTCAGTCAGCCCGATCAGGAAAACGCAAGTCCACTCCAGCCCCTTAGCCTGATGGATCGTGGAGAGGGCTAGGAACTCGTCCGGTTTCTCCCAGCCCCGGACGGACTCTCCCTTGAAAGGTTCCCGCAGCGTCAAGTCTTCAATAAACTTCGCGATGGAAACGTAGCTGGAAGCCAGGTTGACCAGCTGTTCCAGATCCTCTTTCCTGTCCCGGGCGTCTTCAAAGCGGGTTTCCAAGGTGGAGAGATACCCGGACTGGATCACGGTCGCCAGCGCCTCGGCAGGGTTGTCCGATTTCTGAGGATCGCGCAGCTCCTGCAGAGTTCGCCGGAGCTTCCCCCAGGCGGCGGCTGAGCGGGCCGGAAGCAATTTCCCGGCCTCTTCCCCGCCGCCGCGCGCTTTCTCAAGCGGGTCGGGCGCCGCGGAGAGGACCTCCCAGATGCGCCTGGCGTAGGCGGGACCGATCCCCTCCTGGAGGCGCAGAATCCTCTCCCAGGCCATCTCGTCCCGGGGATTCGCCAGGACGCGCAGGTGGGCCAGCACGTCCTTAATGTGGGCCTGCTCGAAGAACCGGATCCCTCCCCGGACCACGTAAGGGATGTTGCGCTTGGCCAGTTCCAATTCAAGCTCGGCCGCCTGGAAGCGGGCGCGGAACAGCACGCCGATCTCTTCCAAGGAGGTCCCTTCGGCCCTTAGTTCCAGCACCCGTTGGGCGATGAACGCCGCCTGCTGTTTCAGGTCTACCAGCGGAACAACCGCCGGCAGAGGTCCCGAGGACTGGAGGCTCTTGAGCTCTTTTTGGAATTGCCGGCTGTTCAGCTGGATGGAGGCGTTTGCCAGGCTCAGGATCTCCGGTGTGGAGCGATAATTGGTTTCCAGCCGGAAGGTGGAAGTTCCCGGGAAAACCTCTGGAAATCGCAATAGGTTTTCCACCTCGGCTCCACGGAACGCATAGATGGACTGGGCGTCATCTCCGACTACAAGCAGGTTCCGGTGTTCTTCGGCTAGGGAGCGGACAATCTCAAACTGAAGGCGGTTCGTGTCCTGGTATTCATCCACCAGGATGTATTGGAACTGTTCGCCGTAGGTCTTGCGCACGGCTGGATTCTCCTTGAGCACGGCCAGCCAAAGGGCCAGGAGGTCGTCGTAATCCAGTAGGTTGCCCTGCTCTTTCCGTTTCCGGTACGATTCGGAAACCCGCTGGACGAACGGGAGCTGGTCGGCAAATTGCGGAACGGCCTCCGGGACCAGAGTTTCCAGCGGCTGCAGCGTGTTGGAGGAGAGGCTGAACAGGTTTCCAAGAACATTGGCCTGCGGCAGCCGGGTCTTGGCCAGGGGGATTTTGAGATCCGCGATGCAGGCGGCGATCAAGTCCTGGGAGTCCTCCTTATCCAGGATCCCGAACGCCGGTGTCCGGCGGATCAGATCGGCATGGCGGCGCAGGAGCACGTTGCCGATGTGGTGGAACGTCCCTCCCCACAGGTTTTCCGGCCGATGCCCCATGATCTGCTCCACCCGCTCCAGCATCTGCCGGGCAGCCTTGACCGTGAACGTGACCAGCAGGATGCGGCGCGGATCGATCCCCTGCTCCAGCAGATAGGCCACACGGTAGGTGAGCGTTCGGGTTTTTCCGCTTCCGGGACCGGCCAGCACCATCGTGGGTCCTCCCCCCGAGGTGACCACACGAAGCTGTTCCGGATTGAGTTCCTTCCCGTAATCAATCTTCGAGGTTTTGGGCGGCGCGGACTGGAGAGAATAGCGGTGAGTCATCCGCCCGGACCGGTTACGGCTAGCGCTTCTTGGGGTGCTTGGAGCGGGCGGATGTTCGTTTTTGGGCGCGCTTTTTCTTTTTCTTCTGCTGCTGGGCCAAGCGGGCTTTCCGGCGCCGGAGACGTTTCAGCTTGCGCTTGCGTTTCTCCAGGGCTTCCAGCCGTTTCTTTTTCTTTCGGTTCGCTACCCTCTGCTTGAGGGCCCGGTATCCGGCCTGGATCGCGTTCTGCTCCTCCTGGAGGACCTGGGTGAGAAACCGGGTTAAATCCGTCTCTCCGGTCCCTTCAAATTCCTTGAAGAAAACGCCGATCTCATGGGAACCTTCCGGGAGTTTTTGAGAGAGGGGTTCACAGCGGATCACGGTCCCGTGGGCGACCAGAGGCAGCTGGGAATCGGGTAAATCCAGAAGACATTGTACCGGTTGAACTTGCGACACCGGAGAATCTGACAAGGCGGAAATTCCGAGCAAGCTGATGTTCCGGGTAGTTCCCCGGACTTCCTGTCCACTGCTCTTTAACAGGAAAGGAACCTGGACTTTGTAGCGGGAGCGCATGCGCCGATCCGAAGCGCCGAATGGCATGGCTTAACCCTTTTTCTTGTGAGCTTTTCCGGACTTCCGCTTCCGACGCCGGCGGGCCCGAAGGGATCGTGTTGTTTTCATGTGTTAGACTGTAACATAGATTAACCGAGGTGTAAACTCCGTGGAAAATCTTCGCCGATTCATCCTGAAGCTCCCTCAAATCGTTCCTGAAAGCTGGTGCATGGAATGCAAGATCTGCTGCCGGTTTCCGGATACGAAAAACGTTCAGACCCCCTTCTGGTCCGGTCTCGAAACGGGTTGGGCCGTCCAGAACAACGGGGAGGCCGTCTCCTGGTTCAAACCGGAACCGGCCTCCCCCTCCCTGTCTCCACGGCTGGTCTCCTGCGGAGGTTCAGGTTACCGCTGCCCTGCTTTCGAGCCCGAGACCAACCGGTGCCGGATTCACGCGGTTAAGCCTCTGGATTGCCGCCTTTACCCGTTTGTGCTGGCTTCCAACCCCGGCCAAACGGAGGTACTGCTGGCGATGGATACCAAATGCCCTTTCATTGAGCGGCACCAGGAAGATCCGGCGCTGGTTGCTTATGCTGCTGAGCTTGTGGAGTACCTGGACACGGAAGCCGGTTTGGAATACCTGAGGACCAACCCCAAAGTGGTGGGGCCCGCTTGGCCTGAATATCTCTGGATGGGCGCCCTGCCCCGGGCGACCGGCTGGATCCAAGGGGAGCCGGAGCGCAAGCCGCCGCATCCGTCGCTGCGGCCGTTCCGGGAGGAGGATCTCCCGATGCTGCTGAATGCGCTTCGAGCGCGTCCCCGCAGCGCCTCCCATTACACCCTTGCCTCCTTGATCGGCTGGAGTGACCTGATCCGCCTCTGGTGGGCTCCTTTTAAGGAGGGCGGTTTGGGGCTCTTTTCGGAGCAGGCAGGCGGCCTGTTTCTTCCGGTTCCTCCTTTGGGGGATTCGGATGGAGAGGGTTCGGTCCGCGAGGCGTGGAAGATTCTGGAGCAAGCTAACCAAGGGTCGGCCGTTTCGAGAATTGAGGGGATCGAGACCGCCGCCGTTGGGGCGTTCGAGGAAATGGGATTTTCGGTCCGGCAGGCGGAGACGGAGTACTTCTACGAAACGGGCTCGCTCGCCCGGCTGAGCGGAGAGGGCTACCGTTCTCAGCGGTGGGCGGTCAACCGGTGTTTGAAGAGCATCCCTGTCCGGATCCGGCAATTTGAACAGGGGGACATCGTTCCGTGCCTGCAGTTGTACACCCGTTGGGCGATCCGCCGCCAGAAGGCCGCCTCCGATGATCTGGAAAAAAGATTGCTGCGAGATAGCCTCTTTTACCATCGCAGACTCATGATGGACCGGGACCGGCTGGGTTTGTGGGGGCGGGTCCTGGAATCCGAAGGAAAGATCCTGGCCTACACCTTCGGCGGAGAGATTTCCAAGGAGACGTTCGGCGTCTTCGCGGAGATCGCGGACCGGGAAGTTCCGGGACTGGCGCAGACGCTGTTCAGGGAGTTTTGCAGGGAGATCGAGAAAAGCGGTTTTCGCCAGGTGAATGCGATGGGAGATGCCGGACTGCCGTTGCTGCGCCGGGCGAAGATGGCTTACCGGCCCTCCGCCCTCCTGCCGGTCTTCACCGCCACTCGCGACTAATCCCCTGCTAAGCCCTGCCCGTGAGTGGGTTCGCTCCGCTCGGTCCGAGCGTCGCCGCTCGGCCCTCAAAGTCGCTCACCCATCTCCCGTGCAGTGCTCAGCAGCGCCTTGGCCCCGCTCGGGGACGGGGTGAACGACCGTTGACCGACGAGCCGGAGACCTCAGACTCAGGCGAGGAGGGAGAGGGAGTGAATCCCCGGCCCTGAGTGGGGCGAGGCAAGGGTGAGAATAACGGCGAAGGAGAAGTGGTGGAGCTGAGGGGGATCGAACCCCTGGCCTCTACAGTGCGATTGTAGCGCTCTCCCAGCTGAGCTACAGCCCCA
>JAUSCU010000071.1 GCA_030651065.1 Candidatus Omnitrophota bacterium
AGCCTTCTGGACAAGCAAGGGTTCAATTACGTCGGCCAGCTCAAACCCGGCCGCCTTTCGCGGCTGCTGGAGAAAACGTTCGGCTGGCACCGCCCGTTGGGGATCCGGATCGACCCGAAACTCAAGCACGGAGGAAATTTCCTAATCCACGAGAAAAGGAGAGCCTGATCATGTCCGCCCTTGTCCCGCTGCCCACCCCCTTCAAAGACGACCGGGGAACCATCCAGAACCTGGTGGACCTTCCGCTCGGTAGCGCGCTGGTGATCCTTTCCAAAAAGGGGGCGGTCCGGGCGAACCATTACCACAAGACCGACTTCCATTATTCCTGGCTGCAGTCCGGAAAAATGATCTACGCCCACCGGCCCTCCGGCAGCAAGGAGGCACCGGCTCAATGGGTGATCCAGCCGGGGCAGCTCTTCTACACGCCGCCGATGCACGACCATGTGATGCAGTTCCTGGAAGACTCGGTGCTGTTCATCGTGGCCCGCAACATCCGTACCTCGGCCGATTACGAGTCGGACACGATCCGGATCCCGCCGCTGGAAATCCGGCCGGAGAAATGACGCAAGCCGCTTCTTCCCAACGTAAAACCTGCCGGCTCTGCGGTGGAAACCGGCTGCAACAGGTCCTCTCCCTGGCGAAGACCCCGTTGGCCAACGCCTTCGTTCCGGAATCGGCCAAAGCAACCCCGCAGCCGCTCTTTCCCCTGGACTTGCACCTCTGCCTCGGCTGCGGGCACCTTCAACTGCTGGAGATCGTCCGCCCCGAAGTGCTGTTCGAGGATTACGTCTACGTCTCCGGCACCAGCCCGCTCTTCATCCAACACTTCAAGGAATATGCCGAGGAGGCGATCCGGCTCGCGGGTTTGAAACCCGGGGATCAAGTGATCGACATCGGCAGCAACGACGGGACCCTGCTGGGCTTCTTCAAGGAGAAGGGGATGAAGGTGCTGGGGATCGACCCGGCCCGGAAGATTTCCGAGGAGGCCGCCCGCAAAGGGATCCCGACGCTGACGGAGTTTTTCACGCCGGCGCTGGCGCAGAAACTTCGCCGGGAGGGCTGGCAGCCGGCCGTCATCACCGCGAACAACGTCTTCGCTCACGCGGACGACCTGGCCGGGATCGCTCAGGGGGTGCGGCACCTGCTTCGGCCCGACGGCCTCTTTATGTTCGAAGTCTCCTACCTGCTGGACGTCTTCGAAAAAGGACTCTTCGACACGATCTATCATGAACACCTGAGCTACCACGCGGTCAAACCGCTGATCCCATTCTTCCGGAAAAACAGCCTCCGGCTGACCGGCGCCCGGCGCGTGGAGAGCCACGGCGGCTCTCTTCGGGGAATCGTCCGGACCGAGGCTTCCGGCGCCCTCTCGGAACCGGAGGTGGAACTGCGGATCGCCCAGGAAGAGGGGGCCGGCCTCTTCCGCCCGGAAGCTTATGAAACCTTCTCCAAGAAAATCTCCGATCGGGGAAAAGAGCTCAAGCAGCTCCTGCTGAAATTAAAGAAAGAAGGTAAGCGGATCGCCGGTTTCGGGGCGCCGGCCAAGGCCACGACGCTCCTCTACCATTTCGGGCTGGGGCCGGATCTGCTGGAGGCGGTCATTGACGACAGCCCCTGGAAGCAGGGGCTCTACACGCCCGGCCACCACATCCCGGTGGTGCCGGCCGGGGTCCTGTCCGACCCTAAGAACCGGCCGGACTACTGCCTGATCCTGGCCTGGAACTTCGCCGATCCGATTATCAAAAAACACGAGGCTTACCGGCAGGCCGGAGGACGTTTTATCGTCCCACTCCCGGAACTTACGATAAGATAGCGGGCATGGACCGATACCTGAAGAGCGACATCGAGGAGATCCGAAGCCGGCTGGGCTCCCGCCTGGACCTGGTGGGCGGAAGCACCGTGCTCATCACCGGCGCCCACGGCTTCCTGGGCCGCTACTTCACGGCGCTGTTCCTCTCGCACAACGCAGCCCACCCGAAGCACCCGGTGAAGCTGATCCTGCTCGACAATCACGTCACCAGCGACCCGGAGCCGGGCGCGGGGGAGCACTCTAACCAAGTCCGGTTCATCGCGCATGACGTGATCCAGCCGCTGGAGATCCCCGAACCGGTGGACTACGTGATCCACGCTGCCGGCATCGCCAGCCCTTTCTACTACCGGAAATACCCGCTCGAGACGCTCGAGGTGGCGACGATCGGAACCAAAAACCTTTTGCATGCGGCCAAGAACCACCCGCTGAAGGGATTCCTCTTCTTCAGCTCCAGCGAGATCTACGGCGACCCGGACCCGAAACACGTGCCGACCCCCGAGTCCTACCGGGGGAACATCTCCTCACTGGGCCCGCGCGCCTGCTACGACGAATCCAAACGGCTCGGCGAGACCCTCTGCCAGATCTTCCACGAGAAGTACGCCGTCCCCACGAAGATGGTCCGCCCGTTCAACGTCTACGGCCCCGGCATGAAGGAGACCGACTACCGGGTGCTGCCCAACTTTGCCAGCCGCATCAAATCCGGAAAACCGATCCACGTCTACGGCCACGGAAAACAGACCCGGACCTTCTGCTACATCGTGGACGCGATCGTCGGCTTCACGCTGACGCTGCTCGACGGCCAGCCGGGGCAGGTCTACAACATCGGCAACCCGGAACCGGAGGTCTCCGTCTGGGACCTGGTCAAGACCCTGGAAAAAGTGCTGGACCGCAAGATCCAGCTCGATCAGGTGGAATATCCCGACTCCTATCCGGCCGACGAGCCGCAGCGGCGCTGCCCCGACATCACCAAAGCGGTGTTCCAGCTCGGATACGAGCCGCAGGTCCCTCTCGAGGAGGGGTTAAGCCGCTTCATGAACTGGGCGCTGGAACGCTACCAAGGGATTTGAGTTGCTCCGGCTCGGGCTGATCGGGGCGGGCCGGTGGGGCAAGGTTTACATCCGGACGATCGAAGAAATGGCGCCCCGCCTCCGGTTGATCCGGGTGGCCACGAGCCGGCCGGAAAACAGTTGGAAAGATCTGGTCGCCTCGCCGGACTGTGACGCGGTAATTATCGCGACACCGGCCCCGCTTCACGCGGAGATGGTCCGCGCCTGCCTGGAAGCCGGAAAGCCCTGCATCGCCGAGAAACCCCTCTGCTTTGACGCCGCCACCGCCCAGGCGCTCAAAGAACAAGCGGACAAGGCCCGGCTGCCGGTGCTCGTGAACTACATCCACCTTTACAATCCCGCCACCCGGGCGCTGAAAAAAGCGGTCGTTTCCGCCGGCAAGCCGATTCGGGCGATCCTGACCGAGGGAATGGACCTGGGCCCTTTCCGGGCCGACACCGGAACCCTCTGGGACCGCTGCCCGCACGACGTAGCCCTCTGCCTGGATCTGATGAGCGGGGCGGGTCCCGTTTCAGATTTCTCCGCGGCGGGCGCCTTCCCAGACGCCCAGGGCCGGCCGGAAATGGTGACGCTCCGCCTGGGGTGGCAAGGCGGGGCAACCGCGTGGATCCAAACCGGCCGGCTGAGCCCCCAAAAGAAACGGACCCTGTCGGTCATCACCGACAGTTTCCTTTTTCACTTCGATGAACAGGCGGCAGTCAAATGCCGCCGTATCCCCTTCGATTACCCAGGCAGAACCGAGGCTGCGAGGAGCGGCCCTCTGCCGAAAGAAGGGGAACCCCTCCCGGCTCCGGAAAAACCGGCACCCATGGAGGTGATGCTCTCCGCCTTCGCCGATCAAGTGGAAAAGCAAGCCCCACTCGAGGGGCTCGGGCTGACCGTCGAGCTGACCCGCGTCCTGGAAGGGTGTGCTAAACTGCTGAAAATATGAAAAGGGTGCGGGCCGTTTTTCTTGACCGGGACGGAGTGATCAACTTCCCGCCTAGTGCCAAGCGTTACATCACCCGATGGGAGGAGTTCCGGTTCCTTCCGGGCGTTCTGGATTCGGTCAAAAAACTGAGTTCCTCCCGGCGGAAGATCATCCTCGTTTCCAACCAGGCCGGGGTGGAGCGGGGAGTTTTCTCCAAAGCAAACCTGAAGGAGATCACCCGGAAGATGCTTCACGCTATCGAGTCCCGCGGCGGACGGATCGACGCCGTCTACTACTGCACCCATATCCCGGAGCGGCACTGCCGCTGCCGCAAACCGCGCGCTGGAATGCTGCGCAAGGCGGCTCGCCGCTTCTCGTTGGATCTCCGCCGGTCGGTCGTGGTCGGGGACAACGCCACCGACATCAAGATGGGGCAGTCGGCCGGCTGTCGAGCCGTGCTGGTGCTGACGGGCATGACCGGCCGGACCGCCGCGAAAAAGATCTCCCCGCCGCCGGACTTTATCGCCAGGGACCTCTCGGCTGCCACCCGCTGGATCCTAAAAAGAAAAGCCGCATGAAAATCCTGGTCACTCATGTGCCGGCCGGGTCCGGCCACGAGAAGGCAGCCGAAGCGATCAGCAACGCGGTCCGGAAAATACGGCCGGACGCGGAGGTCACGCTGATGAACGGCCTGGACGGCATGAGCTCCGCCTACCAGTGGGCCTTCACACAGGGATACCTCGGAGTGATCCACAAATACCCGGCGCTCTGGGGGACGGCCTACCATCTGCTGGACATGAAGGGCCTCGCCTGGGGCGCGTACAAGCTCCACCGGCTCGGCAATGCCTCTCACGGCAAGGTGCTCGAGGGGATCCTGACGCGCCACAACCCGGACGTCTTCATCGCCACCCATTTCTTTCCGGCGGAAGTGGCCTCCTACCTGAAGATGAAAGGCCGCTTGAAAGCCAAACTGATCACCGTGATCACCGACTACATGCCGCACAGCGTCTGGATTTCGCCCGGAACGGACGCCTACGTGGTCGGTATGGAGCTCACCAAGCAGGAGCTGATCCGGCGAGGCATCCCGCCGGAGAAGATCCACGTGTTGGGGATTCCAATCGACCCGAAATTCAGCCAAAAAGTGGAACGCCGGGCCCTCGCAGCCCGCCTTGGGCTTGATCCTATCGCGTTCACGCTGCTGATCTGTTCCGGCGGGTTCGGCACCGGCCCCGTGGAACCGCTGGTCCACGCGCTGCGGAACATTCAGGAACCGCTGCAAGCGCTGGTGGTCACCGGAAAGAACACCGCGCTGTACCACCGGCTTGAAAATCTTCGCCCCACCTTCCCGCATGACCTGAAGGTCTACGGTTTCGTGGACAACATGGACGAGCTGATGAGCGTTTCCGACCTGATGGTAACCAAGCCGGGGGGCTTAAGCTGCACCGAGGCGATGATGAAAGAGCTGCCGATGGTGCTGGTCGCCCCAATCCCGGGGCAGGAGGCCCGCAACGCGAAGATCGTCGATAAGTTCGGCGCGGCGGTACTCGCCGGCCCGGTGGAGAAGGCCCCCGCGATCATCCAGGAGCTCCGGCGCGATCCGGCCCGGCTCAAGGAGATGGGCCACCGCGGAGCCAGCGCCGGCCGTTCCAACGCGGCGGCGGAAACGGCGAGGCTGGCCCTCGCGTGAGCCAGGAATTCAGCGACCTCGTGAAAGAGACCAAAACGCTCCTCAAATCACTTCAGGCCTCCGGCATCAAGGAACTTCCCGCGGGATCAAGCATTGCGGAGTCCGGCACCAGCTCGCTAAGTTTGGCTGAAAAAGAAAAAATCATCGCTCCGATCCGGGCTGAAGCACTCAAATGCGTGAAGTGCAAACTATGCAAGACCCGGAAGTCGGTGGTCTTCAGCGACGGCTCGCTGGAGGCGGATCTGGTCTTCGTCGGAGAAGGTCCGGGCAGGGACGAGGACAAACAGGGGGTGCCGTTCGTCGGCCGCGCCGGCGAGCTGCTCACCAAAATCATCGAGGCAATGAAGCTGAAGCGGGAAGAGGTCTACATCTGCAACGTGGTCAAGTGCCGCCCCCCGGAGAACCGGCCACCGGAACCGGATGAGATCGCCGCCTGCAGCGGCTACCTCCAGGCGCAGCTGCTCACGATCCGCCCAAAGGTGATCTGCGCGCTGGGGAGAACGGCCGCCTCGGCTCTGCTGGAAACCGAGGCGCCGATGAGCGCCCTGCGCGGCAAGACGCTCGAATGGAAGGGAATCCCCCTGATCGTCACCTACCATCCGGCCTACCTGCTGCGCAATCCGGCCGCCAAGAAGGACGTCTGGGCGGATATGCAGATCGTCCTCCGCATCCTCGCCGGGAAATGACCTTGGCGGAGTTCGCGGAGGTGGCGGTGCCGCTGCCGGTCAAGACCACGTTCCATTACCGCATCCCGGCCAAGCTCCAAACCCAAGCCGCTCCCGGTAAGCGGGTCATGGTCCCCTTCGGCCCGCGGCATCTCATGGGCACCATCGTGGGCTTTGCCGACAGCAGCCCCTTCGGAAAAACCAAAACACTCGAATCCATCCTCGACGAGGAGCCGGTCCTGCGCCCGGACCTGCTGGAGCTGACCCGCTGGATGGCCCAGGTCTACCAGGCCGGCTGGGGAGAAACAATCGCCGCGGCCCTCCCGGGCCCGCTCCGCCGCGCCCGCACCCCAATGAAGCCCCGCAAGCAGGAGGAGCCGCCGCCGGCTACCCCCAGCCAGCCGTTCAAGCTCACCGCCGAGCAGCAGCGGGCGCTGGAGGCAGTCCTCGAGCCGGTCCAATCCAAAACCCACGAGGTCTTTCTGTTGTACGGCATCACCAGCAGCGGAAAAACCGAGGTCTACCTGCAGGCGATCCAGCATGTCCTGGACCAGGGGAGGGACAGCATCGTGCTGGTGCCGGAGATCTCGCTGACCCCGCAGGCGATCGAGCGGTTCCAGGGCCGCTTCGGCCCTGAGAAGGTGGCCGTGCTCCACAGCGGGATGCTGGAGAGCCGCCGGATGCAAGAGTGGAACCGGATCCGCTCCGGAGAGGCGCGGGTGGTGGTCGGCGCCCGCTCCGCCGTCTTCGCGCCGGTCCGCTCGCTCGGCCTCATCGTCGTGGACGAGGAGCACGAACCTTCTTACAAGCAGGACGACACCCCCCGTTATCACGCCCGGGAGGCGGCCATTCGCCGGGCACAGATCAGCGGGGCCGCCGTGATCCTGGGCAGCGCCACTCCGGCGCTGGAAACTTACTACGCCGCGACCTCCGGGACCGGCATCCATCTGCTCCGCCTGCAGGAGCGGATCGACGAGGTGCCGCTGCCGGAAGTAACAATCGTGGACATGCGAGAGCAGATCGCCTCCGGCCGCCGGAGCCGGATCTTCTCCCGCCCGCTGGAGGATGGGCTGACCAAAGCGCTGACGGCCCAGCAGCAAGGGATCCTGTTCCTCAACCGCCGCGGCTTCGCCACCTTCGCCCACTGCCGTAAGTGCGGCCACGTCCTGCGCTGCGACAGCTGCCAGATCTCGCTTACTTATCACATCGCCACCAAGAAAATGGTCTGCCACTCCTGCCACGCCTCCACGCCGGTCCCGGATCTCTGCCCGATCTGCAAGGGGGATTACGTCCGCTTCGAGGGCACCGGCACCGAAAAGGTGGAGAGCGAGCTCTCCCGCCTGCTGCCGCAGGCCCGCATCGACCGGATGGACACCGACGCCACCCAGATGCGCGGCTCCCACGCCCGGATCCTGCAGGCCTTCAGCGCGCACGAGCTGGATTTCCTGGTCGGCACGCAGATGATCGCCAAGGGGCTGGATTTCCCCCGGGTGACGCTGGTCGGCGTCATCTCCGCCGACACCGCCCTCAACCTGCCGGACTTCCGCTCCTCTGAGCGAACCTTCGCGCTGCTGACCCAGGTGGGCGGCCGGGCAGGGCGGGGCAAGATGCCGGGGCGGGTGATCGTGCAGACCTACGCGCCTCACCACTACGCGATCCTCGCGGCGAAAACCCACGACTATCAGGCCTTTTACAGGCAGGAGATCTCTATCCGGAAGCAGCTCAACCTGCCGCCCTTCTGCCGTCTGGCCGACCTCACCGTCCGCTGCACGAAGGAAATGACCGCCCGCGAAGGGACGGAGAACCTGGCCAAGCTGGCGAAGGAGCTGCTGCCGGCCGGGTTCCACGTGCTAGGGCCGGCCCCGGCACCCATCCCCCGCCTGCGCAGCCATTACCGCTGGCACATCCTGGTGAAAGCGCCCGGCATCGACGCGATGACCCAGCACCTGCCGGCCCTGCTCAAGAAGTTCCGCTGCCCCCGCAACTGCCGCTTGGCGGTAGACGTCGATCCTTTGTAGAATAGGCGAATGATCCTGCCCATCGTTAAAGAACCGAACCCGATTCTGCACCAGAAGGCGATCCGGGTCACCAAGATGACCGCCGAGATCAAGAAGCTGATCGCCGACATGATCGAGACCATGCACGCCGCGCCCGGCGTGGGGCTGGCCGCCAACCAGGTTGGCTCCCGCTTGAACCTGCTGGTCGCCAGCGCCGATGGCGTGAAAGGGAAGGAGCTGGTCCTGCTCAACGCCGTCATTAAAAAGCAGACAGGGAAAGCCCTCTGCCCGGAAGGCTGCCTCTCCCTGCCCGGCATCTCCTCCAAAGTCCATCGGGCCACCGAGGTCGTCGTGGAAGCCCTCGCCCCCACGATGGAACCGGTGATCGTGGAAGCCGCCGACCTGATGGCCCAGATCCTCCAGCATGAAACCGACCACCTGCAGGGCCACCTCTACGTGGAGCGCCTCTCCTTCTGGAAGAAAAAACGCCTGCTGCTGAAATACCAAGGGTTGCCCGCCTAGCTGATGAAGATCCTCTTCCTGGGCACGCCGGCGTTTGCGGTGCCCAGCCTTGAGAAGCTACTCAAGAGCGGCCACAAGGTGGTGGGAATCGTCACCCAGCCGGACCGGCCCCGCGGCCGGTGCCGCACCCCGCAGCCGCCGCCGGTCAAAGAACTGGCCCTCTCCAAATCGCTGCCTGTCTTCCAGCCGGAGCGGCCCTCCGATCCGGCGTTCCTCTCCGAGATCAAAAAATTGGGAGCCGAATGCGCGGCGGTAGTGGCTTACGGCCGCATCCTGCCGAAGGAATTCCTAAACCTCTTCCGCCACGGGGCGATCAACCTGCACGCCTCGCTGCTCCCGAAATACAGGGGCGCCGCCCCGATTCAGTGGTCAATTATCCGTGGCGAGCAAGAAACCGGCGTGACCGTCTTCGAGCTGGATGAGCAGCTGGACCACGGCCCGGTCATCCTTCAGCAGAAAACCCCCATCAAACCGGACGAAGATGCCGCTGGGTTGGCAACCCGCCTCTCCGAGACCGGCGGGTTGGCCCTCATCGAAGCGCTGGACCTCATCGAGACCGGCATGACTTCGCCGGTCCCGCAGGAAGAGGCCGAAGCGACCCATGCCCCGATCCTGGCCAAAGAGGACGGCATCATTCGCTGGGAGCTTCCCGCCGCCGAGATCCGGAACCGGATCCGCGGCATGCAGCCCTGGCCAAGCGCCACCACGTCGGCCGGGGAGAAGTCGCTCAAGATCCTTTCAGCCACCGCGGTAGAACATGCGGTACCGGGTACGCCAAGCGTACCCGGTACCGTTGTTTTAGCCTCGCCTCACGAGGGCCTCTTCATTCAAACAGGGAAGGGAGTCCTCCGGATCGAGCGCCTCCAGCCCTCCGGCGGCAACCCCATGTCCGCCGCCGAGTTCCTCCGCGGCCACCCCCTCCTTCCCGGCTTAATTCTCACTTGATAAAATGTAGCATATATGCTACATTTTCTATATGCTTTCCGTCGGTAAGACCGTCTATCTCTGGAGGTCGAAGCGCGGGTTAACCCAAGAACAGCTGGCCCGGGCAACCGGAATTCCCCGCCCAAATCTCTCCAATCTGGAGAGAGGCAAGCAAGAACTTTCGCTAAAAACCCTGAGACTGCTGGCTTCTGTTCTCAAGGTAACCCCAGGCACCTTGGTAGATGGCATCTCTCCGCTGGCCGTTAAAGGGCCGCTGGAATTCTCCCGAAAAGAACTGGACCATATCGCCAACGCTGCGTTTGGAGACGAAAAGCTGGGCGGCCGGCAAGCGGAAGTCGTAGAGCTCCTCAAGATTCTCGCTTCCAACCGGATATCAAGAAGCCTTTGCTCTGGAAAGAGGCGGGTCAACGCCGCGTGGCTTCAGTTCAAATCCGCACTTTCGAGGGAAACCGTGAACGCCCTGATTCAGAGAATAGAAGACCGTGAAATCACTCGAGGCAGATAAGTTCTTCCGGGCGCTGGCAAAGCGCTTGGACGAACCGGTGACCGTCTTTCTCACCGGCGCCGTGGCCGGAACCATCTTCGGAAACGTCCGCTCCAGCGCCGACATTGATTTCGCCATCGAGCCGAAGCGGAAGGGAAATGATCTCTGGGAAAAGATCAACCGCGCCCTTCTCCTGACGAGCTCTGAAATCTGCATCAGCGTCCAATACGCCCGGGACATCGACCGGTGGGGGATGATCTCCCTTTTGGATTACAGACGGAAAGCGATCCTTTACAAGAAATTCGGGACCATCGACGTCCGGACCCTTGATCCCGTTTACTGGGCCATCGGAAAATTCACACGTTATTTGAAGCCGGACATTCAGGATTTGGTCATCGTCCTCAAAAAGAAGAAGGTCCCTTCGGCTAAACTCACCAAAACACTTGGAAAAGCGCTGCGGCAAAGCCCTCCCTCCAGCCAAGGATTTCAATTCAGGCAGCATGTAGAACAGTTTCTCGGGGAGTATGGCCGGAAAATCTGGGGCGCCAAATTCGATCCGGCCGCTTCCATCCGGACCTTCCATAAACAGGCCGGAATCTCCCTCTGAGCGGTAAAATAAACTCTGTGAGAAGAACCCTTCTAACGCTTACATTAATAACCATCACCCTGGGAGGGAATGCCATGGCGGAACAGAGCGTTCATGATTTCACGATGAAAACGATCGACGGAAAAGAGCAGCCCCTCTCCGCCTACAAGGGCAAGACCCTCCTCATCGTCAACGTCGCCTCCAAGTGCGGCTTCACCCCGCAGTACAAGGGCCTGGAAACCCTCTACGAGAAGTACAAGGCCCGCGGCCTCGTCATCCTGGGTTTCCCGGCGAATGACTTTGGGTGGCAGGAGCCGGGCACCGACGCCGAGATCCAGACCTTCTGCAGCACCACCTACGGCGTCAGCTTCCCGATGTTCTCCAAGATCGCCGTCAAAGGGGATAAGATCCACCCTCTCTACAAGTACCTCACCGAATCTTCCGAGCCGGCCGGGCCGATCTCCTGGAACTTCAACAAATTCCTGATCGCCCCCGATGGCCGTATCGCGGGCCGCTGGGGCTCCCGCACCACGCCGGAAGATAAGGAGATGAACGGGAAGGTGGAGGAAGCACTCAGCTCCAAAACCTCTTGAAGCCGGCCTTCCTGATGGCTCTGGCGCTGGCAGGATCGGCGCTGGCCGGTTGCGCTTCGCCCCGTCTTTCCGGAAACCCCCAACAGCAGATCCACCGGAGCGGGCCCGCATCCCTTACGGCCGGAGTGGGCAAAGTGGAGATCACTCCCCCCAAAGGTACGCCGCTGGCCGGATACTCCCGGCGCAAGAGCAAACCCGCGCAGGGGGTCCGCGACCCCTTGTACGTCCGGGCAATCACCTTAAGCGATGGGGAGGACACCGTTCTCCTGGTCTCGGCCGATCTCCTGATCTTTCCGCCGCCGCTGGTGGAAAAACTGGTCCGGCGCATCTCCTCTGAATGGAACCTCCCGCGCCAGGCCCTCATCCTGACTGCCACCCATACCCACTCCGGCCCCGGCGCGGTCGCGCGCGGCCTCCTCTATCCGATCGTCTTCGGCCGCTACAACCGGCAGAGGGAGCGGGCGCTCATCGCCCAGACCCTGGAGGCGGTGGAGCAGGCAATGAAAAACCGCCGGCCGGTCCGCTGGGGCTTCAAGAGCAGCGAGGAGTTTCTTGGAGAACTCATCGAAAACCGGATGGTCCCAGGTACCCCGGTGGACAGCGGGCTGCGAGTCTTGATGCTGGAAGGAATGAACGGCCGGCCGCTGGCGATGGTGGTGAGCGCCTCCGCCCATCCGACCTTGCTCAGCTCGAAAGAGATGCGCTTCAGCGGTGACTATCCCGGAGCCCTCACGCGAAAGGTGGAGACCCTCTATCCCGGCTCCACCTGCCTCTTCGTGAACGGAACGGCAGGGGACTCGCGTCCCATCAAGCGGGCGCTGGGCCGCTCGAATGACGAAGCGGTGGACCGGTTCGGCGAGACCCTGGCGGAAGGGACCACCGGCCTCATCAACCAAATGCATCTGCAGCCGAAAGCAGACCTAGCCGTTTGGGGCGGGTGGTTCCGCCTCCCTCCGCCCCGGATCCGGCTCGGCTGGCTCCGGCTCCATCCGTTCCTGGGCCGGAGGATCCTCCCCTCCGCCTCGTACCTCAACTTGGCGGCCCTGGACCGGACCCTCCTCGTCCCCCTGGAAGCCGAGATGACCGCCGACCTGGGCAGCCGCCTGAGGACCCAACTCTCCGCCTTAGGATTCCAACCGCTCCTGCTGGGATACGCCAACGGCTACCTGGGCTACGCGGTGACTTCCGATCAGTACCGGCAGATGGGCTACGAGGTCGGAATGAGCTGGTACGGCCCCTTCGGTGGGGAAAAACTCGTCGAGGAAATCTGCCGCCTCGCCTCCCTATTGATATAATGACTGCATGACAACCCAAGAGAACTTTCTATCCGACATCAAGGAGCTGCGCCAGCGGGCCCGTAAGCACATTGAAGAAGGGGCCGTCACCGAAGGGTACCAGGCCGACCGTAAGACCGTCATCAAACTGCTCAACGAAGCCCTGGCCACCGAGATCGTCTGCGTCCTGCGGTATAAGAGGCATTTCTACATGGCCAAGGGGATCCACGCCGAACCGGTCGCCCAGGAGTTCCTCCAGCACGCCACCGAGGAACAGGCCCACGCCGACCAGATCGCCGCCCGGATCGTCCAGCTGGGCGGGGAACCCAACTTTAGCCCTGAGGGCCTTACCACCCGCAGCCACTCCGAGTACGTGGAAGGGGACTCCCTCCTCAGCATGGTCAAGGAAGACCTGATCGCGGAGCGGATCGCCGTTGATTCCTACTCCGAGATGATCCGCTACCTCGGTGAAAAAGACCCCACCACCCGCCGCATGCTCGAAGGCATCCTGGCGATGGAAGAAGAACACGCCGACGACCTCTCCAACATTCTCGCCACTCTCGACCCCAACAAGGCAGGATGAAAAACATGCGCCGAACCCGCACCGCGTTGCTAAGTGTCCTCCTCCTGGCCGGCTGCAACCTCGTCCCCACTCCGGCCACTTTGGACTTCGGCACCCTCTACGCCGGCACCTCCTCGGGCCCCTTGGCCGCCCACTGGGTGAACAACGGAGACAAGAACGCCCAACTGATCGCCCTGAGCACCAAGCTGCCCTATGAGATCGCCAACGCCGCGACCTTCTCGAACCCCCAGGACATCCCCCCTAACGGCTCCTCTCAACAAGTGCAGGTCCGCTTCTCGCCCACCACACCCGGGACGTTCCTCGAAGAGGTACGGCCGGTCTTCACGGGGGTGAACGGCCAGTACTTGGCCCTGACCGGCACCGCGGTCTGGAGAAAAGACGAAGGGGCCTTCTCCCTGGAGAACAGGCTGCCGAACATCGTCGGCAGCTTTGATTTCAGCAGCTACCCCATCCAGCCCAACCAGCCGATCGACTGGGGCATCAAGGCGCTGGGCGCTCCTCCAACCGAGGCGATATTCCAGATCAAGAACACCGGCTTAGGCATCAACGGCACCGCCGTTGCCCGGCTCATCAACGGCAACAAGCACTTCACCATCACATTCCCCCAGGCCCATAACGGCTTCAACATCGGCGGGGGTGGGGGAACCCGGGAAATCCGGGTCTCCTTTGATCCGGCCGAGCTCGGGGACTGGACGGACGCCATCGAGATCACCGACTCCGCCAACCCGGCCAACAAGACCGGCATCGCCTTCAAAGTCCGTGTCGCCGAAGGCGCATAAAAAAACCCTCCACCCGTACCATTCCCCCTGGAAACGGGGGCTGTACTCACTGGTGTTGGTCCTCTCCGTCCTGGTGGTAGGAACCCTCGGGTTCCACCTGATCGAACACTTCTCTTACATAGACGCCTTCTACCTCAGCAGCATGATCGCCACGGCCCAAGGGCCGTCCCAACCCCTCCTCACCCCGGCGGGGAAGCTGTTCGCTTCCGCGCTGGCCTTCCTCTCCGTCGGTACCGTGGTGGCCGCGGCGGGGTTCCTCTTCGGGCCTTTCCTCGGAGAACTCTGGGGCATCGGCCACCCCCACCACCATCCGGAACCGAAGGAAAAATGAGCCCCATCCGCATCCTGGCCTTCGCCGGCAGCACCCGCACCGACTCCTTCAACAAGAAGCTGATCAAGATCGCCGTGAAGGGAGCGCGAAAGGCCGGCGCCAAAGTAACCCTGATTGACCTTCGGGACTTCCCGATGCCGCTCTACGACGGGGACTTGGAAGAAAAGAAAGGGATCCCGCCCCACGCCAAACGGTTCAAGAAGCTCATGAAATCCCACCAGGGATTCCTGCTCTCCTGCCCGGAGTACAACAGCTCCATCTCCGGTGTCCTCAAGAACGCCATCGACTGGGCCTCCCGCGAAGCGCCGGGCGAAACGCCGCTCATCTGCTTCAAAGGGAAAACAGCCGCCTTAATGAGCGCCTCGCCGGGCGGGCTAGGGGGCCTGCGCGGCCTGGTCCACGTCCGCTCCATCCTCGGCAACATCGGCGTCCTCCTCCTGCCGGACCAAGTGGCGGTCTCCAAAGCCCACGAAGCCTTCCAGCCGGACGGCTCCCTCAAAGACCCCAAACAGCAGGCCGCCGTCGAGAAACTCGGCCGCAGCCTCGCCGCCCTCCTCCAGAAACTCCACGCCTCATGACCCAGCCCGCCTTCAACCTCGCCGCCGGAACCCTCTTCCTGATCGTCGCCATCCTTCACACCCTGCGCCTCTTCTTCAAATGGCACGCCGCCGTTGGCGGCTGGACCGTTCCCATGTGGGTGAGCTGGGCCGGGGTGGTCGTGGCGGGGTTTTTGGCCTTCGCGGCGTTCAACAATAAGAAATGATTCCCCAGAGCCAGTACAAGATCAGTGCTTCTTCCTTTTACGACCTCTCTAGATGCCGGCGCCGCGTCTACATGGACCTCCACGGCAACCCGGAAGAGAAAAGCGAACATTCGGAATTTCTCCAGCTTCTGTGGAAACGAGGATTCCAGATCGAAAAGAAGGTCCTCGACCAGATTGTGAAGGAAAAGCCAGTCTGCGCTGTTGAGGGCATAGCCAGCCTCGAGACATTCGAGCAGACGTTAGCCCTGATGAAACAGGGGGTTCCCCTGATCTACCAGGGAGTTTTAATTTTTCAGGACAAGATCGGCCGGCCTGACCTTCTCCAGAGAACCGAAGGAAAATCTGGCCTTGGAGGATACTACTATAGCCCCTGCGATATCAAGTCTGGCCGGGCCACCCGGAGCAAGGATAGTGAGGACCTCAAAAGCCATTACGCTAACCAGATGCTCTTCTACGCTGAGCTTCTCGAGGCCATCCAGGGTAGGAAGCCTGAGCAGGGGAGTATCATCCAGGTAGATGGCGAAATTATGATCTTCGACATGGACGATTACTTTTCAGACTATGAGGAAGTAAAGGCGTCTGTCCACGCTATCGTCTACGATAAGGACGAGCCGGAGCCACTCATTGGCGGCGTCTGCAAAGAATGCGTCTGGTCCAAGCCGTGCCTGAAGTGGGCGGAGGACAAGCGTGACCCTTCGCTGCTCTTCTATATGGGCAAACAGAAATATAAATTGAGGGAGAAGGGGATACACACCATCGAGGACCTGGCGAAGATCGATGTGCAGGCGTTCCTCCGGCCTCCGCTCAAGATCCACAGGGTAGCAGAGGATACATTACTCCAGTGGAAACGCAGAGCCCAGGTGTGGGTAGACGGCCGGCCGATAGTCCATACTTCACCCAACCTTCGAAGCGCACGGAGGGAGGTCTTTTACGACATTGAGGACGATCCTTCCTCCAATCACGTCTATCTCCATGGTTTCATTGAGAGGATCGATGGAAAAACGGGGGAATTCAAATCCTTCTTGGCCATTGAACCTCTCGAGGAGAAGAGAGCAGCCAAGGAGACGTGGGCCTACATTGAAACTCTCTCGGAAAAAGACATAATTTATCATTACGGCTCCTACGAGAATACGAAGCTGTCCCACCTCCAAAAGAAGTACAGCTTGCCGGAAGAAACCTTTCAGAAATTCCGCCGCCTCCATGTCGACCTCTGCGAGGTGGTCAAACAAAGTTCTGACTGGCCGCTCACCTCCTACGGCATCAAGTCAATTGCCAAGTTCCTGGGTTTCCGGTGGACCTCCGAGGATGCCTCCGGGGCAAACTCCATCGCCTGGTATACCGACTACCAAAAAGACCCGGTAGGCAACAAAGACCTGCTAGAAAAGATTCTGACTTACAACCGTGAGGATTGCGAAGCAATGATCGTGGTCCATGACTGGCTAAGCATGAATAGTAAATGACAGGGAAGCGTAGCGTGTCCGCGAGGCATCCGGTACCGACTCTCCTATACCCATAGGCAAAGGAACTATTGACTAGTAGACATATGTATTCTATACTGTCCTGACACTGATAAAAATCGAGACTACGCTAAAACATTTTCAGATGATCGAAACTACTAGGTTACCTTCAAAAAAGCTTGAAGAAGCTGGGAGACCAGTTCGTTTAATTCAATATTTGGGATCAAAATTGAACGTGCTAGACCAAATTATTCCGGATATTAAATCCGAGCTTCCATATGGGGGTACTTGCGTCGATCTCTTCGCTGGCACAACAGTTATAGGTCAAAGCTTGACCAACCATAGCTCTATCCTCAGCAACGACTGCCTTAGATTTTCTCGATTGTTTTCAGATGTGCTGGTAGTTGGCCCAAAAGATAAGCCCGCTGAGGTGCCCTTGCCGAAGCTTTCTCGGATAACAGAATCGAAGCATTACTCTAATAATCTCGAAATGCTGAATGCTGTTTACGCCGAAGCATTGGCAGCCGAGGAAGCCATCCTTCGCGCCGGGGATAAGAAAGGCTTGGGAGAGTTTTGTGAAACTCTTCCTACCTGGTGGAAAGATGAGAAACATTGGCTGGAATACGGAAAAATCAGGAATTTCATTAATGAATTAGATTTGGTCGCCAAGCGAAAAATACCCTCCTCCTTTCCTGCTTGTCTCTTTACAACCTATTATGCGGGCAATTACTTTGGTCTAAAACAAGCTATTGAGATCGATTCCACACGATTTGCTGTTGAGCGTTTGCGAGCCGAGGGACAGCTCACAGATTGGCAGGCTAAAGCAGTTCTGGTAGCCCTTATTGCCGCAAGCTCAAGAGCTGTTGGCAGCGCTGGTAAACATTTCGCCCAACCCCTCATTATTCACGGATCAACACAAAGGTTGTTCGCTCTCGAACGAGTTTTGAGCGATCGCATGATTTCAATAGCTACCGAGATGCAAGCGGCTATGGATACGATCGACTCCAAGGCTTCCCCACCGAGGTTTCCCGGGAAATCCTTTCTGGTTTATTTTGAAACTCTGGTGGATACGGCGAAGAAAAAAGGCGCCACGACAGCTTTTAAAGAATTCTTTCACGTAGACCGAGTGGACTGTATCTATGCGGATCCGCCATACACTGCACAGCAGTACTCCCGCTTCTATCATGTCTTGGAAACACTGGTATTGTATGATTATCCGCCCATCCAGACCCATCCCCTGAGATCCGGGGGCTTTACTCAAGGCCTATATAGAGAACATCGGCACAAATCGCCGTTTTGCAGCCGAAGCGCCGCCAAGGATGTTTTTGAGGCTTTATTTTTGATCGCGAGCCAGGTATCCAACTCGTTAATTCTCAGTTATTCGAGTACAAATAATGGAAGCGGGAATCCACGGATGATTGATACCGAAACAATCCTAAAACTTGGTAAAAAATATTTTAGAGAAATCACGGAAAAAACAATCAGACATCGCTACAGGAAGCTGAATCGGGAAGAAAAGAACAAGCGCGGAAACGACCCAGAGAAACTCTACATCTTCCGCGGAATGCGATGAATCGCTATTTGGGAACTAAAACAAAGATCCTGCCGGATATAAACAAAGTCTTGGTTGGCTTACAAGTCAACGCAGGACGTGTGTGCGACGTGTTCTCCGGGTCCTTGGCCGTTTCTCTTTTCCTAAAGCGAAGCGGTTACTCCGTTATAGCGAACGACATCAACCCGCTATCATATGCTTATTCCCAAGCCTTTTTGATTCCAAACGACGTCCCACAATTCGATATTTCGCGTCTTCTTAAGGAGGCCCATCCCACAGAAATTCGAAATGCGAAGGAATTAGCGAAAACCCTATTGGAAAATCAGCGTGTTTTGTTTGAGAAAGAAAATAGACACGGGGAGTTTTCTTCTTGGGTCGATTATACGAAGCGCCTGAGTTCACTTGCGCTAGTCTCGGCTTTCCTAGAGGGGGCTTTTAAATCAGCATTGCAGAAATGTCGCGTTCGGTCTTGCATAACCGACCACTACACCAAAGTCGGGACCAAATCTCATTACAAAAGCATGCGTGGGCGACGCGGTAGACGAAATTATTTCTCTGAAAAGAACGGTCGCCGCATGGACTTCATTTTGTCACATATTCGACACTGGTGGAAAGAAGGGCTGCTGAGCGAGCAAGGGAAGTGCGTCCTGATTAGCATTCTGCTCGATGGCATGGAGAGATGCGTAAATATAAATGGAACGTATCATGATTTTCCTCGACAAACGCTCGAGGAACGAGCGAGGCGGCCATATCGCACTTGCTTCCCCAATTACTTCGGCCTTCTTTACGCCAAACAGAAGCATTGGGCAGGTTGCAAGGACTCGCTGGAGTTTATAAGAGAAGCGCCTGCTCACGATGTTTTGTATATCGACCCACCTTACAATTTCCGACAATATACGGCGTACTATCATCTTCCCAACTTTATTACGCGATACGCCGATATAGGGAATTTGGAAGCTTACTTGAAGAACATACAGTTTGTTCGCGGCCAGAATATGGCGGACGATTTCGCATCCCCTTTCTCGAACAAAGAA
Organism: Candidatus Omnitrophota bacterium; assembly: GCA_030651065.1. Classification (GTDB taxonomy): domain Bacteria; phylum Omnitrophota; class Gorgyraeia; order 1-14-0-20-64-10; family 1-14-0-20-64-10; genus JAUSCU01. Next base: position 19,040 of record JAUSCU010000071.1, read on the forward strand.
CAATTTTTATCATCACTACGACAGCTTATTGTTGATGCAAAGTGTCGTTTTGTAGTGATGAGTTACTTTGATGGCGCGAATCATTGGAACCGCTTCCTTGAGGAAGATAATTCTCTGGGTTATCACTTGCTTGGCCGTTTCTTTCGAGACGAAAATTTGTTTGAACGCGGCTCCTTCAAAGTAGTCCCGGTTCAACGCAACAACTATCAGAGCCAGAATGGACACGCAACAAAGAAGGTCACTGAGTACTTGTTTGTGGGGCGAAAAACCCTACGGAAACCGAAGTTTGTAAAAGAAATTTCGCATGTCGCTGCCTAACATCTTTCGCGCTCTATTCCATGATGAAGCCGCGGAAAGGGAGCTAAGTCACCTCGGTAGACACGTGCCGCTTCCTACATTTAATTTAGCCACAACCAGCTTACGCCACTTACGAAAATGGTATGACAGATTGGAGGCAATTAAGGCTGGTCGGCATGAAGCTCATGGGAACTATTACAGCGATGTCGAGGCCCTTGGTCTTATCAAGCGCACTAACCCAAGACAGGCGGTGCTTACTAAAGCGGGAACATCTTTTCTTGGCACGAAGCGTGAGCATAGAGATGATCCCGCAAGAGCAGAATATGAATTAATTCGCGTTCTGTACTTCTCCGGTATTGCTCATCCCATTCGGGTAGAACAAACTCTTTCCAGCAAACGCCAGAATCTTCTCAGATTCTTAGACGCTTGTATTACTACCCCTGGAGCAAAAGCTGTTCTGAGAAACCCAAAGCTTCTTGCCATTGCAGAGGCCTTGCCGCAGTTTCCGGGGAGCTTACAGAGGTTTCTCCGTTTGCCAGTTGACCAGCTGGAGGCACTTTCGGAGCTTGGAGAAACTGGTTTCGCGAGCTTATGGTCCGAGACAGCTTCACCTCAGGGCTTAGGCAGGCTATCGAAGAAGATAGCTGGGGATTACTCGAGGGCTGCAGAACGGCGGTTACACTTTTTAATGGCTATGGTACTGCATGAAATTCGGTCCGATCTAATCAGGCGTGGACACTTATTCGACGAGTTGCAGGTACCGGCACCATTTTCTAACCTAGTTACCGAGCGAGATATCTTAGCATTAGCGGATAAATACACGGATGAACTACGGGTGGTCGAAGAACAAGGGAGAATCCTCGTATTTCTCCGTCCAGATGTCCTACCAGCACCTACAGCACCGACGGTCAGCGTAGTTGGAATAAGGACTCCGGGTCATCGATTAAGAAGCCCAAGAAGGGTGACCGGAAGGTTGAGACAGACTAACACTCAAAGAAGAATGATTGAGGTTGCTCTCGGTAAAGAAGCTGAGGATTATGCGGAAAAAATGATACTTGCTCCTCGGTACGGAAATCGACTTGTGCGGGTTGGGCATACTGACCGAGAGAACGCACCCCTGGCAGATGGGGATCTTCCAGGTGCAGATTTTTATCTTACTGGCTCTGATAGCACCCGTGGTTTGAGGTTTCTAGAAATAAAGTCGTCGACAGGCAAGATCCCATCTACCATCGCGATTACCAGGATGGAGTATTTAAGGGCAAAAAAATGCTATAGCGACGGACTGCCATATGAAATCTACGTAATAGTGTTTCTTCAGCCGGAAGATCCTCCGAGGGTGTTGCATATACCGAATTTTTCTGAGATAGCCTCCGGCCTGACCGTTGATCAACTTGTAAGCTTTGAACTATCCCTTAAACACAGCTCGTCGTAAGCTTTTTTGCAGTGAACCGTACCGGGTACGCGGGGGATAGGTAACGACCAGGGCTAGCGGTACCGAGTTTGCAATTCGGGGTACCATTTCCGGGAGTGCCGGGTTCAACTTTCCTGACCCACCTCGACAACGAACCGCTCCTTTGCCGCTTCGGCGGCGCCCCGCTGTAACCCGCTGAGTTTGCGATCTTCCGCATCGGCAAGTAGAATAGGCGCATGAGGCCGAACTTACCACTCGATGAACTGATGACCGAGCGGGGCCTGTCCAATGCGGATCTGGTGAAGGCATCGACCGAACAGCTGACATTTAAGATGGTTCAAAAAGCCCGAAAAGGGAAACCGCTCACGCCGAACGTTCAAAATAAGATCATCGCCGCGCTGAAAGTACTGATCCCGGGCAAATCCCCAGAACAATACAAACAGTACCTGTAACCCGCTAAGCTAAAGAAGCTCTAGAAGTTCTTCCGTTGTGTAGACCGGGATCGAGCGTTGGTCTTTGAGAGCGGTATCGTTAGACCACAAGGGTACACGGAGATGGAGCGCAACTGCCAGGTAGGGAACGTCGGCAAGGTCTGGGGCGATAATCCTTGCCTGCGCTAGCTTTGATTCATAGCTTCCGCTGTGCAGAACTTGGATTCTTTCGGTGATCGCCGATAGGATTAAGAGGACCTCCTTCGGAGAAAGGTTCCCGAGTTTCTTTCGGATATGAGCCCTGGTTAAGACTTGGCTGGTTTCGATGAGGCTGTACTCGGGAGCGTAAAGGATCAAGCGTTCATCCAACAAGAGCTCCCGGGTGAGGGCAGGGCGAAGGAATCCTGCCACCAGTATGTTGGCGTCTACAACGAATTCCACTTAGGCCCGCCGGTGCTTCTTGGAAACCCGCCGCTTAATCTCCCGGCCGTAATGGACAGCGTCTTCTCTGATCAAACTGCTGTTTGAGAGCAACCGTTGCATCTGGTCCAAAATTTGCATTTTTCCAACTATGGCCTGTCGCGCGACCTCCGACCAGTTGATCTCAGGGAACCGAGACATCTTGGCTTTCAGGTCATCAGGAATGGCAAGCGTCATGTTCGACATGTGATTCCTCCTATGCGTAATATAGCATATCACAAGTATTACAAGTAATACACTTATTTGTGTAATCCGCTCAGTTTGTGCTCTTCCAGATCAGGCAGTAAGATAAGGCGTGCCTGAGCAGGTAATCCCTTACACGCTCCGCTACAGTTCCCGGGCCCGGTGGGTCAGCGGCCGGATACGACCCGAGACAGGCTTGGTCATCACTCTTCCTACCCACGCGAAACCCCAAGAGGCCGAAGCCTTCCTGGTTAAACACCAGCAATGGGCCCTCCGCCATCTCAACCGTTGCGCCGCCCGCTGGACGCAGATTCCTAGGGCCTGGCCGTATGGAACGAGCTTGCTGATCCGGGGGGAAGCGCACCAAGTCGAGGTGCGCAAGGCGCGACCCGGCGGAGTGGAGCAAGCACCCGATCGGCGGTTGGTTGTCCGGACTCCTTCGGCCGGCGTCCCGGGGGCCCAGCGGGTTCTGCAGCGCTGGCTTAAGGAAGAGGCCGCCGTCACTCTGAGGCAGCGGGTGGAAGAGCTGGGGGCTTTGATGGGACTGCGGGCGAACCGGCTCTACGTGCGCAATCTCCGATCCAGCTGGGGCAGGTGCTGGCAGGGCGGAAGCTTAAGCTTCAACTACCGCTTGATCATGGCACCGCCGCACATCCTCGACTACGTGGTCGTGCACGAGTTGGCGCACCTGAAGGAGCCCAACCACTCGCCCCGGTTCTGGGAGGTGGTCGGCGGGCAGTTTCCCGAGTATCGGCCCGCGCGGAGCTGGCTTCGGACCTTTGGCCCCTGCCTCTCGGCGTGAGGGGGTAAAATAAGGCATGGAAAACAAGTGGTACCACGGCAGGGTGACGGTACTTCTGATGCTTTTCTTCGTTCTCGGACCGGCGGGCTTTCCGCTGCTCTGGAAGAGCCCTTACTTTTCGAAGCGGTGGAAACAGATCCTTACCGTGCTCACGCTGATCTACACCGTGCTGATGATCCGGATGGTCGTATCCGCCGTCACGACCTCCCTACGGACCCTCTCCTCAATGGGGTTGTGAAGTGCAAACCCTCGCTCGATTCCTGATCGCCGGGATGTTCCTCACCACCGGAACCCTCCACTTCCTCAAACCGGACCTTTTCGTGAAGATCGTTCCACCCCGGCTGCCGTGGCCGCTGGGGCTGGTCTATTTGACCGGGTTCCTGGAGCTGGTGGGAGGGGCAGGGCTGCTGGTTCCCCGGTTCCAGAGGGTCGCGGCGTATGGGCTGGTCGCGCTGCTGATCGCCGTCTTGCCGGCGAATATTTACATGGCAACCGGGCCGGTTAAGTTCGGCGGGTTCTTGGACCAGCCGCTCTATCACTGGATCCGGATTCCGTTCCAAGGGATGCTGATCGCTTGGGTGCTCTGGTGCGCGAAATAAAGCGGTGCGGGTGGGCGGAGCAGCCGGAGATACTGCGGAAGTACCACGACACGGAGTGGGGCGTGCCGCTGCACAATGACCGGAAGCTGTTTGAGTTCCTGGTGTTGGAAGGGATGCAGGCGGGCTTAAGCTGGCTGTGCGTTTTGAACAAGCGGGAAAACTTCCGGCGGGCGTTCGACCGGTTCTATCCTGAGAAGGTGGCCCGTTACCGCCGCCCGAAGATCCAATCCCTCCTGAAAGACGCGGGAATCATCCGCAACCAGCTGAAGGTGGAGTCCGCCGTCACCAATGCGCGCGCCTTCCTGAAGGTCCAGGAGGAGTTCGGCAGTTTCCAGCGGTTCATGTGGGGATTCGTGGATGGCAAACCGCTGGTCCACAGGGCGCGGCGCCTCAAAGAGCTGCCGGCCCGAAACCGGGAGTCGGACGCCCTAAGCAAAGAGTTGATCCGCAGGGGGTTCCGCTTTGTGGGCTCCACCATCTGCTACGCCCACATGCAGGCCACCGGAATGGTCAACGACCACCTCCTCTCCTGTTTCCGCCATGCTAAAACTGCCGGGGCGGGGGCTTATAATAGTGGGTAAGATTTCATGAAAACCTATCAACATAAAGAGCTCGCTGCTGGACGATGGCATACCTTGTCCCTCAATGAACAACTGGCACATATTGGGAGCGAGGTGGAGCGGGCGCTAAACTGGAAAACCAAGAATAACCTGGATTACAGCCGGCGCGCGGCGGAGCGGGCGCTGGAGCTGTCCGACCTCAGCCTGGCAAGCCCCCGGAAATTCCCTCAACTTAAAGAGATCGCCCGCTTGAGAGAAATCCTCGCGGATTATTTTTACGGGTCCAACCAGCACCACTCAACGGAAGCTTCCCTTCGGAAGTATTTTGCGCCGTTCACTTACGCGGCGCGCCGGCACGTCCAAGCCGCTTGACCTACCTTAACTTATTAACGCTGTGGGCTGGAATTCTGCTTCTTCTGGCGGGAACACCCTTGGCCCGGGCGGAGGAGCCTAAGATGACGATCCTCGCGATGGGGGATTCTACCACCGCCGGGACGCCGGCGTTCCGGTCGCCGGTGGAAGCCCCGCCGGATGGGAAGGGAAACGAGCAGAGCCAATACACCACCTGGGCGGAGCGGCTCCTGCCTGGGCGGCGCTTCCTCAACCGGGGAGTCAACGGCGAGCGGACCAACCAGATTCTTCGCCGGCTCCAAGCGGACCTGAAGGAGCTGCGGCCGGACGCGGTGGTCCTTTTAGCCGGCGTGAACGACCTCTACCAGGGTTACCCCTTGGAGCAAATCGAGGAAAACCTGGACAAAATGTACCGGCTCGTCCAAGAACAAGGAATCCCCCTCATCGCCTGCACGATCATCCCGTACAACGGAATGTCGCCGTACGACTACCAACGGATGCGGGAAGTCAACGAGTGGATCCGGAAACGCAGCCAGGAACTGGGGCTGGGGTTCTGCGATCTGTTCAGCGTAATGGAAGACCCGGCCCGGCCCAGCTACCTAGTCAGCACTTCCGACGGCCTCCACCCGGATGTAGACGGCTATCGCCGGATGGGGGAGGCCGTGGCCAAGGCAGTGTTAGAACAAGCTTGAAGGGAAATCCCCCCGGCGGTATATTAAGACCTTCCGTTGACCCGCCTTATTAAGGAGAATCCAACCATGGTGCGTGTAGGAATTAACGGTTTTGGCCGGATCGGCCGCTTGGTGTACCGGGCAGGATGGAACCGGCCCGGGATCGAATGGGTGGCCGTGAACGACCTTCCGGTCGGCGCGAAGACGATGGCCCACTTGTTCAAGTATGACTCCACGTTCGGCATCTTCCCGGAGGAAGTGAAAGCCGATGGGGAAGACCTGCTGGTGGCCGGCAAGAAGATGAAGGTCGTCAGCCACAAGAGCCCGGCCGAGATCCCCTGGAAGGACCTGGGGGTGGACCTGGTAGTGGAATCCACCGGCCTGTTCACCGATCGAGAGAAGGCGCAGGGCCACATCACGGCCGGCGCCAAGAAGGTGATCATCTCCGCCCCGGCGAAGGGGGAGGATGCCACGATCGTGCTGGGGGTGAACGACCATACTTACGACCCCGCCAAGCACCAGGTCATCTCCAACGCCTCCTGCACGACGAACTGCCTGGCGCCGCTCTTGAAGGTGCTGCTGGAGTCGTTCGGCGTCAAGCGCGGGCTGATGACCACGATCCACTCCTATACCAACGACCAGCGGATCCTGGACCTGCCGCACAAGGACCTGCGCCGCGCGCGGGCCGCCGCGATCTCCATGATCCCGAGCAGCACGGGCGCCGCCAAGGCGATCGGGCTGGTGATCCCGGAACTCAAGGGGAAGCTGGACGGCCTCGCGATCCGGGTGCCGACGCCGAACGTGTCGCTGGTGGACCTCACCTGCGATCTGGCCAAGCCGGCCACCGCCGAAGCGGTCAACGAAGCGTTCAAGAAGGCCGCCGCCGGACCGCTGGGCAAGTACCTGCAGTACTCCGATGAGGAGCTGGTCTCCAAGGATTTCAACGGCAACCCGAAGTCCTGCATCTTCGACGCGCCGCTGACCAAGGTGACGGATGGGAACTTCGTCAAGGTGTTCGGCTGGTACGACAACGAATGGGGCTACTCGAACCGGGTGGTGGACCTGATCGACTTCGTCGCCGCCAAGATGACCACGCGGGAGCCGGTGACAGCCCGCGCATGACCGCCGCCGCGACACAATCCTTCCGGACCCTCCGCGACCTGCCGCTGGAAGGCAAGCGGGTACTGATCCGCGTGGACTTCAACGTGCCGCTCAAGAGCGGGACGGTGACCGATACCACCCGGATCCAGGCCTCGTTGCCGACGATCCGCTACGCGCTGGAAAAACAAGCCAAGGTGATCCTGATGAGCCACCTGGGCCGGCCGGAGGGGAAGGTGGTGGAGGATCTGCGGATGAAGCCGGTGGCGCTTCAGCTGCAAAAGCTGATCGGCCGGCCGGTGCAGACGGTGAATGACTGCGTCGGGCCGGAGGCGGAAGCGGCCGCCGCGCGGCTGAAACCGGGCGAGATCCTGCTGCTGGAGAACCTCCGCTTCCACCCGGAAGAGGAGAAGAACGATCCCGCTTTTTCGAAGGCACTGGCCAAACTGGGCGAATTCTACGTGAACGACGCTTTCGGCACCGCCCACCGGGCGCATGCCTCCACCGTCGGCGTCGCCGATTCGCTGCCGGCCGCGGCCGGGTTTCTGCTGGAGAAGGAGTTGGAGGCGCTGGGAACCGTGCTGCATAACCCGCAGCGGCCCTACTGGCTGATCCTTGGCGGCGCCAAGGTCTCCGACAAGATCAAGCTGATCAACCATCTGATCGACCGGGTGGACGGCATCCTGATCGGCGGCGGCATGCAGTACACCTTCTTCGCCGCGCAGGGGATCCCCATAGGGAAATCGCCCGTTGAGAAGGATCACCTCGGCACCGCGAAAGAGATCCTGGCCAAAGCCC
>JAUSCU010000037.1 GCA_030651065.1 Candidatus Omnitrophota bacterium
AGTTCGGCACCGAGATCGCCTGGGAGATCCGCAATGGAAAAGTCGGCCAGCCGTTAAAGAACCCCGTCTATACCGGGATCACCCCGGAGTTCTGGGGTTCCTGCAGCGCCATCGCGGGCCCGGAGGAGTGGAAGCTCTACGGCGTGCCCAACTGCGCCAAGGGGGAACCGGTCCAGGTAATGCACGTCGGGCACGGGGCCTCCCCGGCCCGCTTCGAGAAAGTCCAGGTGGGCGCCCATGCTGCTCGGTGAAACCAAGATCCTGGCGGCCCTGAAAGAGGCGGCTAGGGCGTCGCCGGCGGACCAGACGCTGCTGGCCGCCCAGCGGGGCGGGCAAACCACCCTCCGGTTCGCCCATGGCCGGATCCACCAGAGTTTCCACGAGGAGGACCTCACTGTTTGGATCAAGGTCGCCTCCGGCGGACGGGCCGGCGTGGCGACCACCTCCTCACTGAAACACTCCGCCCTGGAAAAAGCGATCGAGGCGGCTATGGCGATCGCCCGGCTGTCCGGCAAGGCGACCATCCCGGCCTTCAGCGCCGCCCCTCCGGAACAGCCGGTCCCGAAGCTCACCACCTATTTCCCGGAAACGGTCCACCGGCCGCTGGAGGAAATCGTCCGAGAGATCCGCTCTCTGTGGGACCACTCCCGGAAAGCAGGCCCGGAGCTGGCCGGCTCCTTCGTCGCGGGGGAAAACGAGCTGGTGGTGGTGGGTTCCAAAGGATTGGTCCAGTACCAGCCTTTCTCCATCGGCGGCCTGCGCTTGGTGGCCACGGAGGGAAAATCCTCCGGCTTCGCGGCGCAGGCCTTCCGAGACATCAACACGCTGGACGCGGAGGGCTTAAGGGAGCGGGCCCTCAATTTCTGCCGGAAAAATAAGGACCCCAAATCTCTGCGGTTGGGCCGTTACGACGTACTGCTGGAGCCGGAGGCGGTGGCGGAGCTTTTAGAGTGGCTTGGTTTTATCGGCTTCGGCGCCAAACAGGTGCACGAGCGGACCAGTTTCATGACCGGCCGGCTCGGGGAGCGAATCATGGGGAAGGAGATCTCGATCTACGATGACGGCTCCGACCCACGGGGGCTGGCGGTCCCGTTCGACCTGGAGGGAATCCCAAAACAAAGGGTGGACCTCGTCACTCAGGGAAAGGCGGGGGGGATTGTCTACGACAGCCAGTACGGGAAGCTGTATCACCACCCCTCCACCGGCCACGCTCTGCCCTACGACGAGTTCGAAGGACCTCTGGCCTCGAACCTCTTCCTTCGCGCCGGGAACACCCCGCGCTCAGAGATGCTCCAACGGATGGGCCGCGGCCTCTGGATCACCCGCTTCCATTACGTGAGCGGGCTGCTCAAAACCCAGGAAGCACTGATGACCGGCTTAACGCGGGACGGAACGTTTTTAGTAGAACGGGGGAAAGTGGTTGGAGCGGTGAAAAACCTGCGCTTCACTCAGTCCGTTCTGGAGGCCTTCTCTAACGTGCTGGCCGTCTCGCGCGAGCAACATCTTGTTGCCGATCCGGCGCAGGGTTTTTCATCGGTCGTCACTCCCGCCCTGCTGATCAAAAACTTCACCTTCACCGGCCAGACGAAGTAAGCTTCTCTTCCGCCAGCCTTTCTCGGAGCAGCCGAACAAGCTGATCGAAGCCGGCCGGCGTGAGGGTGCCGACGAATCGGAACCCGTTGATGAGATAGGTTGGCGTTCCGGAGATCCCCAGCCGCTGGCCCTCCTCCACATCTCGTCGAACGGCTTCCGCTCCCCGACCGTTTTCCATGCAGGAGCGGAACCGCTCCATATCCATCCCGATTTCTGCCGCTTCCCTCTCCAATCCGCTCGGGTCGTAGCCGGACCCCGAGCGGGCCACGCGGCCGTAAAATTCCCAGAACTTCCCTTGCTCCTGGGCGCAGGCGGCCGCGGCAGCCATCTGACAGGCGCCCGGGTGCAGGGTCTTTTTCAATCCTGGATTGCAGACCTGCTCGATCGGGAAGTGCTTGAAGTAAATCACTATTTCGTTTCGGTGGTTCGCCAGGAAGATCTCGTTGTACTGGGCGGACTTCCGGCAGATCGGGCAGAGGAGGTCGCTAAACTCCACCACCTGAATCGGGGCGTCCGCCGGGCCGAGGCGAGGCGCACCCGCCGTCTCCACCTGGACCGGCCGCTCCCGCTGCAGGTACTCGCTCAAGTCCCGCCGGAGTTCCCCCGGGCTGGCGGCCGTGAGGTGCTGGGCAAGGGCGTGGACGGCAACAACCCCGGCCGCGCCGGTCCCAACAACCCCCCAAAAAAGGAACGCCGCCGGCAACGCCCGCGTGGGTATCAGCAGGCGTAGACACCCCAGCCCGCGCGTGTTCGACGCCTCCGGCTCACCTCGCAGGCCGACCAAAGCGGATACCAGCAGTCCCCCATTGACTCCGTAAGTCAGCAGACAGAGCAAACAGAGATGCCGGATGTGGAAGATCATGAGGGAGAGCAATACCGCGTCGACGGCTAGGAAACTGAGTGAAAAAATCAGAAGGCATCGGAGAGCCCGGCCGGAGTCCCGCGGAAACACCCATGCGATTAGGGACAGCACGGCGGTTGCCAGATAGCCCACGAGACCCCAGAGAGCTACGGGGAGGCCGAGAAAAGCGGAGAACCGGCTGGCGGCGACCGCGTGACAATCCAAAAAGGAACCCAGAACCGCGTCCCCGCAACCCAACCCACCCAGCAGTTCTCCTCGGTACAGGAGAATATGAAGGAAGGCGAGGTAGCTCGAAAGAAAAATCCCAGCCAAACTGAAAACCAGGGCGCTGGCGGAACCCCTAAACAAACGCGTCAAGGATCTTTAGTCTTTAGCAGGACATGTGACTAAATTCGCACCGCCCGTTACGCCGTACTTAGACTTGTTGGCGTTGCAGTCATCCACGACGTCGTTGAAGCTTGTCCCGGCACTGGCGTCCAAAGCGCAGCAGATGGACCCATATCCGTCCCAGTTGTTATTAGTGCTCTTGACCAACGCTTTAAGGTAGAAGCCGGGCCCGCATTGAGGGGTACTGGTCCTGGAAGCTCTTACACCCAATTTGCAATTCGTGGTGGACAATGTCGCGGTCGCGGTCACCGTCTGCCAGCTGGCCACGCCGTTGGCATCGGAGGTCAATACCCTTCCGTTCGCCTGGGTCCCGTCTACGATCCGCACGGTTCCCACCACATGCAGTCGATTAGCAGGAGCTGCGGTGCCGATCCCCACGTTGCCGGTGGCATTGATCCGCATGTGGCGGACATCCTGCGTGTAGAAGTCGAGCGCGGCCTGGATCGGCTGGCCCGCGACGGGGGCTTGCTCCACAATCACATCGATCCCCGCGCCGTGCGTGTAGCCAGTCCCGTTCCAACCCTGGAATATCACGCCTCCCAGATCATCCCCGACTTGGACTGCGGTGGGCGCGGCCAGAGTCCCCCGGCTCCGCCGGGTTCTGAATTCCGAGGCCACCGCGGCGTCATTCCCCGCGTAATCCAGCAGGATATCGTTTTCCGTGTTGGCAGCTGTGCTCGCCACGTGAAGCACGCTGGACGGCGCCACCGTCCCAATCCCGACGTTGCCGTTCTTATCGATTACTAACCTGACATGACTATTTGAATAAGGATCCGTGTTATTTGCCCCGCCGCTTGTATAAAAAAATAAGTCGGTGGGAACGGAACCCTCAGAAACTGTCCCATTCACCCTTGTGCCAAATCCGGCTGTTGCCAAATAAGAGCTGCCGTCATAATTGAAGGACAGGAAAGCCCCTCCATAATCGCCGCTCGCAACAGCGTTTAATGAAGAAGGGGTCCCTCTTGCCTTACGGGCATTCACAAGAGCAGCTTGTATTCCTGAATTAATTTGAGTGGAGGTAATTCCGCGAGTAGGATCTGAGTTGTTCGTACTCACCACTTCAAGCTCTCCAACGGGGGCCGTCGTCCCAATCCCCAGGCGGTCCGAGATAATCGCCGTTCCATCGGTCGGAGTCGTGCCGTTGTAATCCGCCCCCACTGTCAGACTGTTGACGTGCAGGTCGCCACCCTGCCCCGGCGCGGGATAGTACGTCACCAGCTCCACGGTTTCCGCCCAGGCGGTGCCGGCGATTAAACCCGCCAAAACAAGGACAAAAAACCCTGAAAAAACAAAAAGGGTCGGACGATTTTTTCTCATGCTCATTCCCTCTGTTTTCTTTCCAGAGTTTCTATCCTTTGTTTCAACGCGTCATTTGCCGCTTTAAGATCGTCAATCCGTTGGTTTAATTCGCGCATGGCCTCGATGGAGAGCGCGTCGAATCCCGCCGGTTCAAGCCATTTGAATCCCTTATCATCCTCGGAAACCCACTGCGGAAAAACCTTTTCCGTTTCCTGGGCTATCAAACCCATTTGAGAACCTGTTTCTCCCTCATGCTGGGAAGGGTCTTTCCACTCAAAGGTAAAACCCCTCAAACCCAGCATCTTTGAGAGCGCGCCTTGCAGCGGCTGAATGTTCTGCTTTAAGCGCGCATCTGAAAGAAATCTCCAGACGGTGCCGCCAACAGTCTTAGCGGCGTGTCCTACCACATGCAACTGCTCTTGAGGATTATTGGTTCCAATCCCCACCCGGCCGGCCGCCGTAATCAACAACCGGACAGCTGGCGCCATTGGCGCCTCGGTGGCGATGGCGAAAGCCCTCTGGGTAAGGCCTGGCTGGAGGCCGTAGTTGCTGATGGACCAGTGGGAGGTCAGGGTCTGAAGACCCAGCCTCACCATAAGGTCATCCTGTTGGCGCCGGGCGTAGATGGAGTTGATCACCTCCAGCGGGTAGCCCGGGTTAGGCGTTCCGATCCCCACTTGCCCGTTATTTTGAATACGCATTCGCTCGGAATTTTGATCAATGAGCTGATTTCCCGTGTGGAACGCGATTCTTTGAAGAGGCCCCCGGGACGCGATAAACAGATTACCCCGGGTAGCGGGCATCGCTCCAAAAGCCGCGAACGTGGAAATAGCCGTCGAGCCGGGGGCGAAAGCGCCAATCGTCGCCGGATTAAAATTCTGAGGAAAAGCATCCATTCCAATCGAAATGGGCGTGTTCGGGACAGCTAGCTGGGAAACAGCGAACACGCGGGCAGCAGCATTCGCGGTGTTGCTTTGGTTTTCAACCCGAATGGCTATCCGTTCGTCCGCGTCCCGCCGGACGGTCAGCATGGTGGTGGGCTCGGCGGGAGGAACGACGTTCGTTCCGATCAAAACACGGCCATCCTCCCTGATCCGCATTCGCTCGTTGTTGACCCCAGCAGTGTTCGTCAGAAATTTAATCGGAGCGTTGGCTAAAGTCGCGACCGTCAGTCCGTTCACCGCCCCCGTGGCGGTAATCAACCCTACCTGGTTGGGATTCCCAAAACCAAAAGCAAGCGCGGGGGTTCCGCTGCCCCAGTAACGGAGCTCCCCATACCGTTGCGTGCCCAACGTTGTGATATCCTGCCCCACCCGAAAACCAGTGGTCGCAAAATTGCCCGCGTTGGGATTGCTCAGACCGGATACCACTACTCCATTCAGATCCTGATTCACGTGCAGAGGACCCGTCGGTGCCGCCGTCCCGATTCCAACGAAGCCGGTCTGTGTGATACGCATCCGTTCGTCAGCAGCGGTAAAGCCGGCGGCGGTTGTCGTGTTGGCGCTGTTGAAAAATTTCAGGGCGCCTCCGCCAAAAGCGAACTGTCGCTCAAACACGATACCGGCCTTGGGTCCGTACGTGGTGTACTCGGCAGCCGTTTGAAATCCAATACCCGCGGCGTGATTGCCTAAGCCGCTATTGCTCAGAAGTAGCTGCGTTTCCACCGCCGAATTGACGGATTCCTCGATGTGGAGGTTGTTAACCGGAGCGCTCGTCCCGATCCCCACCGGACCCACGATGATCGCCGTGCCGTCCGCCGGGTTGATTGCCTGGTAGGCCGTCCCTACGGTTAAGCTGGTCACGTGCTGATTACCCGCGCCGCCGGAAGTGGGATAGTAGGTGACCAGCTCAATGGTTTCGGCGAAAGAGGGAGAGGCGGGAAAACAAAGGGGGAAGAGGAGTGAAAGAGCGAACCAGCGGAGCGCACGCAAGCCGGGCATAAGCTGTCCTCCTGTGAATTGGGGACAGTATACCGCGAAAAAGAACGGGGGTTAAACCTGAACTTGGAGTTTCTGCAGGGTCTGCGCGAGGGTCCGGCCGATGACGGCTGGGTTGTCGGCCACCGCGGCGCCGGCGGCCTTGAGGGCCTTGATCTTGGATTCGTGGGTGCCCTGGCCCTGAGCGATGACGGCGCCGGCATGGCCCATCCGCTTCTCTTTCGGGGCCGTGGCACCGGCCACGAAGGCCACCACCGGCTTGGAGAGCTTCTTCTTGATGAAGGCGGCCGCCTCCTCCTCAGCGGAGCCGCCGATCTCACCGATCAGCACCACCGCCTTGGTCTCCGGATCCGCCTCGAACCGCTCCAGCACCTCCACGAACCCGGTGCCCGGCAGGGGGTCGCCGCCGATTCCGATGCAGGTGGATTGGCCCAGGCCCAACTGTGTTAGTTGCCAGACCGCCTCGTAGGTGAGAGTGCCGGAGCGGGAGACCAAACCGACCGGGCCCGGCTTGTGGATGTAGCCGGGCATGATGCCGATCTTGGCCTGTCCCGGCGTGATAAGCCCGGGGCAGTTGGGGCCGATAATGACCGGCAATTGGGTGCCAGGATTAATCCTGGCACCCAAAAAGGTTTTGACCTTGAGCATGTCCTGCACGGGAATCCCCTCGGTGATCACGACGATCAGGGAGAGGCCGGCCTCGGCCGCCTCCAGGATCGCCTCCGCTCCGGAAGCGGCCGGCACGAAGATCGCCGTCGCGGTGGCTTGTGTCGCAGCAACGGCTTCCGCGACGGTATCAAAGATCGGCAGGCCCTCCCAGCGGGTGCCGCCCCGGCCGGGTGTGACACCGCCCACCACCTGCGTGCCGTAGGAAAGCATCTGGGACGCGTGGAAGGAGCCGGCCTTGCCGGTGATCCCTTGCACGAGGACCTTTGTGTTTTTGTCGAGTAAGATCGCCATGCTAGTTCTTCGCCGCCTGGACCACTTTCTTGGCCGCCTCATCCATGTCGCCCGCCGTGAGGAAGCCCAGCCCTGAATCCTTCAGCATTTTCCGGCCGGCATCCACGTTCGTCCCTTCGAGCCGCACCACCAGGGGCACCTTGATCCGCATGCTCTTGGCCGCCTCGATGATCCCTTGCGCGATCACGTCGCATTTCATGATGCCGCCGAAGATATTGACCAGCACCGCCTTCACGTTCTTATCGGCCAGGATCAGCTTGAACGCCTCCCTCACTTGGGCGGCGTTGGCGCCCCCGCCGACATCCAGGAAGTTGGCCGGATCTCCGCCGTGCAGCTTGATGAGGTCCATCGTCGCCATCGCCAGGCCGGCACCATTGACCATGCAGCCGATCGTGCCGTTGAGGCCCACGTAGTTGATCCCGATAACCCGGGACTTCGCCTCGCTCGGCGTGTCGGCGTCGGCGGTTTTGATCTTCTCCAGCGCCGGGTACCGGTAAAGGGCGTTGTCGTCCACGGTGATCTTGCCGTCCAGCGCCGTCATCCCCAGCTCCTTGGTAAGGGCCCAGGGATTCACCTCGACCAGCGTGGCATCGGTGGAGAAGAATCCTTTAGCGAGTTTCACCAGCTGGCGGGTGGCGGCCTCCCGGTGCTCCGTCGGAATACCGAGCCAACCCACGATGCGGCGGGCCTGATGGGAAAGGAGCCCAAGGAACGGGTCAAACGGGGTGGTGAGGATCTCTTCGGGATGTTCCTTGGCCAGCTCCTCGATCGCCATACCTCCCTCGCGGGCGGCGACGATGACCGGCATCTGGCGGGAGCGGTCGATCAGGACGCTGACATAAAACTCTTTGAGGATGGTGAGCCCCTGCTCCACCAGCAGCGATTTCACGGCGACCCCTTCGGGCCCGGTCTGCGGAGTGACCAGCCGCTTCGCGAGCAGATCCTTCGCGATGGTTTTTCCCTTAGCGAGGTTGGCTACTTTCTGGATCCCGCCCGCCTTGCCGCGGCCGCCGGCGTAGACCTGGACCTTCAGGATGACCGGGAACCCGCCCGCCTTGCGGACGGCTTGGGCTAGCTGGGCCGGGCGCTTAAGAACAGCGCCCTTCGGGACCGGGAGGCCCCATTCAAAGAGGAGTTTCTTGGCCTGCCACTCAAGTAAGCGCATCGACCGCCTGCATGTCCTGCCGGACCGCCTCGGCCGAAGCGTTGAGAGCGCTCTTCTCGGCGGCGGTCAGCGGAAGCTCCACGATCTTCTCAACCCCCTTAGCGCCGAGCCGGACCGGGACCCCGCAAAAGACATCCTTCAAACCATATTGCCCGGAGAGACGAACGCAGGCCGGCAGCAGCCGGTGCTCATCGTTCAGGATTGCCTGCGCCATGTCGGCCGCGGAACTGGCCGGCGCGTAGAAAGCAGAGCCGGTCTTCAAAAGTTTCACCACCTCGGCGCCGCCGTCCCGGGTACGCTGCATGAGGGCATCCACCTCCGCCGCCGGCAGCAGTTCCGGCAGGGGGATGCCGTTGACCGTCGTGTAGCGGGGCAGCGGCACCATCGTGTCGCCGTGGCCGCCCATCACCATCGCGTCGACGTCCTGCACTGAAATGCCCAGTTTCTCGGCCACGAAGAAGCGCAGCCGGGCCGAGTCCAGCACGCCGGCCATCCCGATCACCCGCTCCGGGCCGAAACCGGTGAGCTTCCAGGAGAGGTAGGTCATGGTGTCCAGCGGGTTGGTGACGGTGATGAGGACCGCGTCGGGGCAGTTTGCCTTCACCTGCGGGATGATGGAGCCGACGATCTTCGCGTTGGCCGATAACAGGTCGCTGCGGGACATGCCCGGCTTCCTCGCCATGCCGGCGGTCACCACCACCACCTGCGCTCCGCGGATGATGTCGTAGGAGGAGGAACCGGTGATCCGGCAGGCGTGCCCTTCCAAGGGTGCTGCTTGGCTCAAGTCCAGCGCCTTGCCGGCGGCCAAACCATCCACCACGTCCACAAGGGCCACATCAGCCAGGCCCCGCTCGAGCACGCGCTGGGCGCAGGTGGCGCCGACGTTGCCGGCTCCGACGATGGCGATTTTTCGTTTCATGAGGGGTTACTGCCGCTCAGAGAGAGGACGGTAGGGGCGTTTCGTGGAGCCCGTGTAGATCTGGCGGGGGCGGACGATCCGGAAATCCGGGGATTCCAGCATCTCTTTCCAGTGCGCGAGCCACCCGGAGATCCGGCCCAGCGCGAAGATCACGGTGAATTGTTCCGTCGGGATCCCCAGCGCCCGGAGGATGATGCCGCTGTAGAAGTCCACGTTCGGATAGAGTTTGCGGGAAACAAAGTAATCGTCCTTAAGCGCCGCCTCTTCCAGTTTCTTGGCCAGATCCAGCAGCGGGTCGTGGATCCCCAGGCGGTTCAAGACCTGATCGCAGGCCTTCTTAATGATGCGGGAGCGGGGGTCGAAGTTCTTGTAAACCCGGTGGCCGAAGCCCATCAGCCGGAACCCGGAGTTCTTGTCCTTGGCCTTGGCCAGGATCGTGTCGAAGGAGGCGCCGCTCTTGTGGATCTCCTCCAGCATCTCGATCACCGCTTGGTTCGCCCCGCCGTGCAGCGGGCCCCAGAGGGCGCCGATGCCGGCCGAAATCGAGGTAAAGGCGCTGGCCCGGGAGGAGCCGACGATCCGGACCGTCGAGGTGCTGCAGTTCTGCTCGTGATCGGCGTGGAGGATGAACATCTGCCGCATCGCCCGCACGCAGACTTCGTCCGGCTCCGTCTTGCCGGCCGGCGGCCCGAACATCATGTAAAGGAAGTTGGGCGTGTAGGAAAGATCTTTCCGGGGAGCGAGCGGCTTCTCTCCTTTGGATTTCCGGTAGCCGGTGGCCGCCAGCGTCGGCAGAGCCCCCAGCAGTGTGAAGATCGCCGCCTCCATCTGGGCCGGCGTGGGGTTCGCGTTCGTCAGCTCCGGATGGTACGCGGAGAGCATCTGCACCGCCGCCGACAGGATCGCCATCGGGTGGGCTGTTTTCGGGTAGCTGTCGAAGAATTTCTCCATCCCCGGCGGCAGAGCCACGCGGGCGGCCCACTCGGCCTTGAACCGGTCCAGCTGGTGGGTATTCGGCAGGTTGCCGTAGATCAGCAGATAAGCGGTTTCCAGATAGGAGGCCGACTCCGCCAGCTCCTCGATCG
Source organism: Candidatus Omnitrophota bacterium (assembly GCA_030651065.1). GTDB lineage: Bacteria > Omnitrophota > Gorgyraeia > 1-14-0-20-64-10 > 1-14-0-20-64-10 > JAUSCU01. The sequence goes on from JAUSCU010000037.1 coordinate 10,208, forward strand.
GGATCCCCCGGTAGCGAAGCACCCCTTGCTCGCCGTCCAGAAACGTGATGGCGCTCGTGCAGGATCCGCTGCTTCCGAAGCCGGGGTCGAGCGTGATCGCACCGGTCGCGCTCCGCAGGCGGGCGATATCAATACCCTTCTCCTGCTCGGAGCCGGTGACCACCGGCAGATCAAGCGCTTTGTCGCCGAACGTCAGTGTGGCAGTTTCTTGGGAGGATTGAGTCACGGAGGAGCTATTGTAAAACAAAGAGTACCGGGTACGCAAGCGTACCCGGTACTCCTGTTTATTTTACGTAGTCGGCGAGGTCCACTTGACCCGGACACGGACCCGGCGCAGGGCAGTGGTCGCGCCACCGTCGAAGGAGATGCCGCCTTGGCCGTCGCCGTCAAAGTCATCGCCGGCGTCCTCGACAATCACCAGCCGGCCGTCCCCGTGATTGGCCGCGGCGACGGATGTGCCAGTACCCGGGTCCGTCAGGAACCTTTGGAAATCAGCGGGGAGATTCAGCCCCGAAAGCAGAACCGCTCCGGCCGGTATATTGCTCCCATCATCATCCATGTTCTCATCTACGTAGACCCCCGGAGCCAGGGTCAGTTCTCCGGCAGGAGGTAGGGCAGCCTGCCCGGCGGTCCGAAGAATTTCGGTGGTCTCCTGCACAAGGTTCGCGCCGGACAGCTCTGTGCCGGAGCGCAAGGTCATCCTCCGGCCGAAGATGAACGCCGTGATGAGGCCGGTGGACACCAGGCCGATGATCAGCATCGCCACGAGGATCTCTAGAAGGGTGGCGCCGGAAGCTGTTCTGTTCCTCCGCATGCTAGGACCCTCCCGTTCCGAAGTTGGAGACAGACCGGACCTTATACGGACGGTTGGCGATTGGAGGAACATCGTTAAGGGCGGTATTGAAGAATCGGATCCGCAGCGTCACGTTCTTGCGGCCGACGTACTGCCCAAAGGTAGGCGAGTCCACAGTAGTATCAACCTTGCCGCCCATCTGCAGCGCCGGCTCCAACTCATCCCTCTGGTTGGCGGGAACCGACGCATCGCTGGTCACCACGTATTCGGCCGCCGCGGTGCCATCCGCTATCGGCCCATTACCCAGGGCGTTTCTCTTGGCCCGAACCGCGGCGCCGAAGACCGCGTCGTCCGCGGCCAGCCGCGCGAAGGCGTACTGTAAGCCGGCCTCTGAGGTCCCCGCCGCGACGGTATGGTCGGTCCGGAACGCGGAAAGCTCGAACCGCCGCATCGTCAGGCTCAAGACCCCCGCCACGAGCACCGAGACGATCAAGGCCAGCACGATGGCCGTGACCATGGCGACGCCCTTTTGCCCAGCCCGCATGCTCATGAGGATAGCCCCCGCGGGCTGACGTTGGTCTGAAGACGCATTTCTTGAGTGTTCCCTCCGGTGGTTTTTTGGGCCGTCACATCAACGGAGATTGTCCCTGCCGCGGGTGTCCCCGCCGCGCCACGGGTGAACGTGATGCTTTGGATCCCCCGCGCGATGACCCCATTCGGAGGATCCTCAAACACCCCGGGGGCGGTGGTGTCCGGGGTGAACCGAAGATCCGATATCGCGCCGACAGGGTTGATAAGGTCATAGCTGGAAGTCCGCGCAGCCACTGCTGCGGTCTGCTGCGAGGTGAACACCAACACGTCCCCTGCCGGATCTCCCGCGGCCGGCGTCGTGACGGCGGTCGCTATCGTGAGATGGCGCTTGATGTGCTCCAGCGCGAAGGCAACCTCCCCCTGGCTGGTCGAAGAATTCATGCCCTGGATCATGAGCCTCTGGGACAGGGACGCTAGGTACCCGAAGCTCAGGCCCACCAACCCCAGCAGGGTGACGACGATGATAGACTCCAGCAGGGTGAATCCTCGTCTCATCGCAGATCTCCTCTTCGGGGAACAGTATACTCTAGGGTTTCTTCGGTTACAATTCCGTCAAGTTAGCTTCCTTAATCACCCGCAGCAGCTCCCCCACCGACCAGGCCTGAGAGAGGCCGCCCCGTGGAAGGTGGGGGGCGTCCCCGTCGAACAGCTCGCCGACCGAACCCAGGCATCCTTCCTCCAGATGGGGCAGGAAGGGTTTCATCTGGGCCGTCAGCGTGGACTGGGTCGCGCGCGTCAAACCCCGGAACTTGACCAAGGCGCTCGCGTACGGACCGAGCAGCCAAGTCCAGATGGTTCCCTGGTGGTACGCGCGAGCCTTCGACTTTAGGTCCCCTTCAAACCGGCCCTTGTAGTCCGGATGGCCGGGCTCCAGGCTCCGGATTCCCGCCGGCGTCAGCAGATCTTTCTCGACGGCCGCCAGGATCGCCAGCCCGTGCGCGCGCGACAGCGGCGTGAACGGCAGGCTGGCCGCGATCAGCATGTTGGGCCGCACAGCGGTGTCTGGCCCCCGGTCGGTCAGCCGGTCGTAGAGAATCCCCCGAGGGGAGACGAACCCCCTCGCGAAGTTCTGGCGGACCAGCCGGGCCAACCGCGTGTAAGCCTGCACCCGTTTGAGTCCCAGCCGCTCGGCAAAACTGGCCATGATCATCAGCGTGCAGTACCAAAGGGCGTTCACCTCCACCGGCTTTCCGGACCGCGGCGTGATTGGCCGGCCGGGCAGCTGCCCATCGGAGGGTTCCCGGGCGTCCATCCAGGTCAGGGGCATCTCCTCGTCGCTCAAGCGGATCAGCCCGTCCTCATCCATCGCGATTCCGTACTGGGTCCCCTCGAGGTAACCTTCCAGGATTTCTTGCAGGCAGTTCATCAGTTTCTTGGAGATGAACTTCAGGTCCTTCGTTGCCTTCCAGTAGCGCCAGACCGCCCAGAAGAACCAGAGCGAGGTATCAGCCGAGTCGTACTCCGGCAGTCCTTCGGCCTCCGAGAAGCGGACCGGGATCAAACCCCCCTTTACGTGCGACGCCAACATCTGAAGGATCGAGCGGGCCTGGTCGAACCGCCCGGTAGCCAGCGTGAGTCCGGGCAGCGCGATCAGGGCGTCCCGCCCCCAGGGAGAGAACCAGGGGAAGCCGGCCATCAGCGTCAGGCCGGTCTCCGCCAACGATCTTTGGCGGACACTTCCCTCCGTCTTTCGGGCGAAGAAACTCTCGGCCGTCCAGCTCAACCGGGCCGACAACGGACCAGAACCGGGAGACTTGATGTTCTGGGCGGTCACGCTCTGGGTGTTCTCCATCCGGCGGCGGTGGAAAACCAGGTCCCCCGTGCCCCGGCGTCCCAGCGAGGCGACCAGGGCGCAGGATTCCCCCACCTTCAGCAGGTAGCGCAGTGTGCCGAACGACCAGAGATCCTCCTTCGGTTTGACAGCCCCCTCGTCGTACTCGAAGTTCTTGTACCAGCAGGGAGAAGGCTCCACCAACTCCGCCGTGTGATGGATCACCAGAGGAGGCAGATCATCGTAAGGGCGTAAAGTCAGGATATTGGGGGCCTGCTCCAGCTCCGGGTTCAGGTCCTCGTTCTCGCGGGAGAGCTGCCGGAAATCCCGCATCGCGGCCAATGGGCGCACCGTCAACTCCACCGGCCCGCCGCCTGAGTGCAGCGTGTAGCCGACCACCGTCGCGTTCTCGCCGGGCAGCATGAAGACCGCCTTTTCAAGGAGGATCTCCCCGATCCGAAACAGGAACGTGGGCCAAGGATCCAGACGGAACTCGACGAGATAGCGGTAGCCTTCCGGGTGGACCACATTCCCGTAGCGGTTGGTGGAGAGCTCGAACCGGCCGCCCGGGACGGCCACCGTCTCCTCCAGCTTGGACAGGGCCACAATCCGACCGCCCGGCGGCTGCGTGGCCGCCACGAGCAATCCGTGGTAACGCCGGGTGTTCAATCCGAGGACCGTGGAGGAGGCGTAGCCGCCCAGACCGTTGGTGATGATCCATTCCCGAGAAACCGCCTCGGGGAGATTCCGGCAGAGCGCCTCCCCGCAAAAGATGGGGCGCAACCCGGCCATCGGCAGTTCCGGAAAAGGAAGGACCAGCTCTTCCCTCTTCGCTTTCAGCCCTTCTTCGTTCTTCACAGCTCCGGTTCCAGATCCAGGCCGCTCACCAGCGTGTCAAGCGCCGCCGAGAAACCGGCAAGGTCCAGAAGCTCGAGGATCTCCTCATCGGAAGCGCCGAAACGCTTGAGCGCGATCGCGTGGATTTTCACAAAGTAGGCGTTCCGCTGGACCGCGGCCACCGCCAGCGCCGCGAGCAGCTTGGTCTTCACGTCCAGGCAGCCGGACCCGTAGAGGCCTTTCACCTGCGTCCAGACCGCTTCCAGCCGTTCCGGCTTGGAGCCCAGCGCCCGGAAGAGCTCCGGAACGAACGGGACCTGCAGCGTGGATTTGATTTCCTCGAAGAGGGCCTTCACTTTGCCCGTGGCGTCGGATTCATCCATGAGCCGGATGATTGCCATTTATTTTTATCCTTTGTGTAAAATAGTACTCATTAAGCCGTTCCCTCTACGAGTATACATGAAGAAAATCGGCCTTTTAATCGTCTGCTTTTCCCTTCCGCTGTGCGGCGGCTGCGCGCCGGTGCTATTAGCCACCGGGGTGGTGGCCGGCTACGCGATCAGCCGGGACTCTGTGCTGATGGACCTGGACCAGCCGTGGGACCGGGTCTGGAGCGCCGCGCAGCAGGAAGTCACTGAGCGCGGGCTGGTCAAGAGGGAAAACCCGAAACGAGGCCGGCTGGACGCCCGCGTTGAGGAAACGGATGTGGTTGTGGCACTCAAGCAGCTCACCCCTTCGACGGTGCGGGTGGTCGTGCGGGCCCGAAAGAATTTGCTGCCGAAGGTGGATGTGGCTCAGAAGGTGGCTTTGGGGATACAGCGGCGCCTTTAACCTTGCGCGGCGGGACCGGAGTCGAGGCCCTTGAAGAAATCCTCCGGCTTTAAGTTCTGAAGGTTCTGTTTGAATTTCTCCACCTCATCCTCGCTGATCGGCTTCATGATCACCGGGCACTTCTTCAGCACCTTCTCCCCCACGAAGATCGGCGTTTCAGTGCGGACCGCCAACGCCATCGCGTCGGACGGGCGCGCGTCGATCTCGTAGCGGCGGGTGCCGGCCATCAGCGAGATCACCGCGTAGTAGGTGCCGTCCCGCAGGTCGGAGATCATGACCCGGTCCACCTTGACCCCCAGCGTCTTGAAGATGTTGTTCATCAGGTCATGGGTCATCGGGCGAGGAAGCTGCTCGTCCTGGAGCTTCAAGCCGATGGCGTTCCCCTCGTTGACACCGATCCAGATCGGGACCAGTCTCTGCCCGCCCGTCTCCTCCAGCGTCAGCACGTACTGGCCCAGCAGGGGGATGAGCACCAGAGAGAAAATCTTGGCCTCTTTATATCCGCCGTCGGCTTTCATCGTTCCAATTGTACTCACCGATCGCCCGGAAAGCAAATTGCCCTCCAGCAGGGCATCCGATAGTTAGTAGGTTCTAAATCTAATTTATCTATTGACAAGCGGGCGGGAAGTCAGCCACACTAGCATTAAGCCGATGAAAGAGCAGTTTAATTTGGAGGACAGGATGCAGAAAAACAAATGGGTAGCGGGGATGTGTCTCGTAAGTATGGCGATTTTTGTTTTTAGTCCCTTGGGATACGCCGATGGCGATGGAATTATCACGGTCTCCATGGACCCCGGCCTGATGGAGAGCGCCTTCACGTCACCGGATGGGGCAGCCTCTGATCCCGCGCTTGACGCCGTCAATTTCTTAGAGACTCTTGGAGAAGCGGTCGCGGCGGCGGTGGATGGGGCGATTGATATCATGCCGGCACCGGCTGTAGCAGAGGATCCTGTCGCCACAGAGGTGCCTGCAGTCACTTCAGGCTCTTCGACATCTACGGGGACGAGCACTTCATCACTGGCACCGGCATCATTAGTACCTGCATCATCGGAAGGACCTGTATTGTTGGTACCCCCTTCAACGGATGATACGACCGTTACCACTACTTCTACCACGGGCTCCGGAGCCCCTGGCGATCCTATAGTTACGACCGAGATAACCACCTATACCTTCAACCAAGGCCTTTCCAGAAGGGTGACGACAACTACAACGTCGACTGATTTTCAACCCGGTCCGTTGTTCCAGGCTACTATTGATAGCTCTGAAATAAAGTTCGCTTATTCTGATCGAGCAACACTGCTCTCGCCATGGATTCAAGGTGACATTTTTATTAACACCAGTTTAACCGCGAAAAGAAAATCGGATGAACTGGATTCTCTTGAGATTATAAAAGAACATAGCATTAATGGTATGGGGACCAGATCAAGGAGCCTTGATGAAAAGCAATATGAATCCGGCGGGCTAAAAAGGAAAACACTCCACCAAGATACAAGAGAAACAAACTCATTCACCCCTACAGCGGCTGGCCCAATTAAGCTTACCGGATTTATAGAGATAATCACCTATTCCCCTACTGGATTCACTGATCAGACAATTACATTTAAGGAGGATGGGTCAAGAGTAAAAGTGAACGTAACTCAAACAAACACGAGATACATGCCCTCTTTAAGACCCCAAATGGACAAAACTGAAACCATAACGGAGACATACGATCCTTCCGGGACTAGAACCGGCAGAACAGAGGTAACCTACTCAACACTTTGGCATGATTCAGATGCGAAAACGGCTGCTGATAGAAGTTTTCTATATACGTGGGTAGATGCCGCTGGGGTAACCTTATTTATTATAAGAAATGTCCAAAAAGATGATAACGGAAACATTTTGTCAAAAAGCTTTAAAGAGGAGCGGACAGACGCTAGTGGTACGGTTATAGAATCTGTTTCTGCCATTTACTTTCTTGATTACACCTTTATGCCTCCCAAATTGACTGTCGTCGTCACTGGTTTCATTCCGGGAACTATTGGACTCACAGGCTTGGATTATCGGCTAGCGGTTCGTCGGTGGGTAGATGGATTAGTAGGAGATTAGCTGCGGGTCAGGACGGCGAGGACTTCGGTGTGCTCGGTGTGCGGGAAGAAGTCGAACATTTTCAGGGATTCTATCCGGTAGGCAGGGGTGAGCGCTTTCAGGTCCCGGGCCAGGCTGGCCGGGTTGCAAGACATATAGATCAGCCTCGGGGCTCGCGCCTCCAGCAGGGGGAGCAGCACCTCTTTGTGGAGCCCCACGCGCGGCGGGTCCAGCACGATCACGTCCGGCGCCGGGCCGCCCCGGAAGAGAGCGCGGCCCTTAATTAAGTCCTCCACCCGCCCGCAGATAAACTCAGCGTTGGAGATCCCGTTTAAGGAGGCGTTGCGCTCGGCGAAATCAATGTTCTCCGGTTCCGACTCGACGCCGCAGACGGTCTTCGCGCCGCCGGCCAGGGAAAGGCTGATTAGCCCGATTCCACAGTAGAGGTCATAGACCGCTTCTTGGCCGGTCAGGCCAGCGCCGGTCCGGATCGCCGCGTAGGCCTTTTCCACAAGTGCGTGGTTGGGCTGGAGGAAATTGGAGGGGCCGAAGCGATAGCGGACCGCGCCGACCGAATCCTCCAGCGTCTCGGCCCCCCAGAGCCGCTCCAGGCGGTCCGGCTGCGCCACATCGGACAGTTTGGCGGTGACTCCCCAGTAAAAACTTTTGAGCGCCGGCACCTCGGCCGCCAGCTCTTCCGCCATCGCCAGGAGCGGAGCTCGCGGCCCCTCGTTCGTCATCAGGACCAGCAGCAGCTCTCCAGTAGAACGGCTCACCCGCGCCACCGCGTACCTCCAGAATCCTTCGTGGCGCCGGTTGTTGTAAGAGCTTAAGGCCGAACGGCCGGCCGCTTCCCGGATGGCGCAAAGAAGCCTGCTCACCTCCGGGTGGGCGATCTCGCATTGCTCGATGTCCACGATCCTCTGATAGCTGCCCTTCTGATGCAGGCCCAGAGTGACCCGGCCCCCCTCCTGCCCAAAGGTGAACTCCATCTTGCTGCGATGGTTCCAGGGATTTTCCATCGGGACCACCTCGACTTCCTTCTCCAGCAGCGCCACCACTAAGGACCGGCGGTGCTCCACCTGCTCGCCGTACTCCAGATGCTGAAGGGAGCACCCGCCGCACGGCCCGAAATGCCTACACTTGGGAGTTATCATAGAAAGGAAAGAGCCGGAAAGGGACGCTCAAACCCTTTCCGGCTCGAGTTTAACAAGAGTACCGGGTACTTTGTACCCGGTACTCCAGGTTCAATCTAGCTGCCGGCTGTTGCCGCCTCGCCGACGGTGATCGTCTGGGCCGTTCTCTTACCGGTCGCGACGTCGTAGGTGTATTCGACCGTCACCTTGTCGCCGCCCTTGAGGTCCGCCAGGGCTTTCGAGGCCGTTCCCGCCGTGACCTTAGCCTCGGACGGGACGGAGATTTCTTTCTTGACCCCGTACCGGTCCTGGATCGTGATCATCGGGGGATTCTCAGCGGCAGCCACGGAGGCCACCTCACCGCTGAAGGTGATCGTGATCGGCTTTAGAACCGGAGGGGCCACCGGAGCCGGCGCCGCGGGAGCGGAAACTGCTTCACTCTCCAAGGGTAACGCGGGGACAGGATCAGCCGCGGGGGCTGCCTCACTCCCGACGTCCACGCCGGCCGGATCGGCCGGAGTTGCGGACTCTTCCGCGAAAGAGGGAGCGGCTACCAAAACAAGACCAAGAGTAAAAATTCCAACGAGTCGGATCATGCGAACCATTGCTTTGTCAACCTCCTCTGTAGATGTAAAAATTGTAGCCGGACGGCTCCCTGCTTGTCAACCCTTACTCCCGATGTTATCCTCGATCTATGCTCGCTCAAATCGCGCGGGGGATCGGTTCCCTTCTCTTTCCGTCCGTTTGTCCCAGCTGCCGCCGTCCGGTGGAGTCCGGCCCCCGGGACCCTCTCTGCGCGGCCTGCTTGCGAACCTTGCCCCGGTGCCGGTTTCCCGGCGGCAAACTCCGGCACGTGGACGGAACGGTCAGCCCCTTCCTCTATAAGGGGGTCTGCCGTGACCTGGTCCTAGCCCTGAAATACCAGGGGAGAACCTCCCTGGTTCCTTTCCTGGCAGACAGGATGGCGGAGGAGGTGGTCCGGCATCTGGGCCTCCCTCCAGCGGAGCGGATCCTTCCAGTCCCGCTTCACCCCACCCGCCTGCGGGAAAGGACCTTTAACCAGGCGGAACTGCTGGCCCGGGCTCTCGCGGACCGGATGGAGATCCCCTGCGAGGGAGACCTCCTGATCCGCTGCCGCCCCACCCGGCCTCAGGCGGAACTGACCCGGGACGAACGCTCCCGGAACGTGCGCGGGGCGTTCGACCTGCGCTCGGGAGCCGGTTTGAAGGGCTCACGTCTGCTTTTGGTAGACGACATCCTGACAACCGGCGCCACGGCGGAAGCCTGCGCGGCGCTGCTCAAGAAGGCTGGGGCGCGATCCGTCTGGGTCGTGACCGCGGCGCGCGACTGACACCGCATGAGAATCCTCCGAGTTTATATTCTCAAAGAGCTGCTCCAGCCGACCGCCATGGCGCTGGTGCTGTTCACGTTCGTCTTGCTGGTCGGCAACCTTGTGAAACTGACCGACCTGTTGATCAACAAGGGGGTCTCCCTGCTGGCAATCGGGCAGATGTTCAGCCTGCTCATCCCCTCTTTGCTTAGCTACACGCTGCCGATGGCGGTGCTGACCGGCACCCTGCTGGCGTTCGGGAAACTCTCCAGCGACCGGGAGATCCTGGCAATGAAGGCCTCCGGCATCAGCTTCTACGCGATCGCGGCCCCGGTGATTCTTCTGGGATTGCTGGTGAGCATCGGCCTGATCCCGGTCAACACGCACGTCGTTCCCTGGTCCCACTACGCGACGCGGCAGCTGGCGATGGAGATCGGCATCCGCAACCCGACCGCTTTCCTGGAGGGGGGTGCCATCATCAGGGAGTTCAAGCCGTACATCCTGTTCATCTATCAAGTGGACGGAAACAAGCTCTCCAAGATCCGGATCTACGAACCGAAAGAGGGATACCCCACCCGTACGATCGTCGCGCAGCGGGGGGAGTTCATCCCTGTCCCGAGCGAGCGCCGCGTAACTCTAAAGCTCTACGACGGCGCGGCGGACGAGCCGGACCCGAAGAACCCCCTAAAATTCTACAAGCTGCAGTTCAGGACCTACGCGATGAACCTGGCGGTGGGGAATGGGCAAGACCCGGCGGCGCTCGGCCGAAAACCCAAGGACATGAGCCTGAATCAACTCCGGGCTGAAATGAGGAACCTCTCCGGCGAAGGGATCGACCCGGTGCCGCTGCGCGTGGAGATGCACCGCCGCTTCAGCATGGCCTTCTCGCCGCTGGTCTTCATCCTGACCGGGCTTCCGCTGGGCGTCACAACGCGCCGGGCCCAGCGCTCGATCGGCTTCGGTCTCAGCGTAATCGTTTTTATCGGCTACTACCTGTTCCTGGTGCTGGGGCAGACGCTGGCCGAGAAGGGGGTCCTGTCGCCGGCGCCGGCCCTTTGGATGGGCAACGCCGTCTTTTTCGCCGCCGGCTGTTTCCTCCTCTGGAGAACCGCGAGACAATGAAGATACTGGATCGATACACGCTGAAGGCGTACCTCGCGCCGCTGGTGTGGTGCTTCGGCGTCTTCATCGGCCTCTACCTGGTGCTGGATCTCTTTGGCCACCTGGACGATATCCTGCGCAACAGGGTCCCCTTCCACCTGCTGGCGGCCTACTATGGAACGATGGTGCCGCTCATTTTCATCCAAGTGGCCCCGTTTGCCTGCCTGATGGCGTCCCTTTATACGCTTAGCCAGCTCAACCGGCACCTGGAGGTGATGGCAATGCGGGCCGCCGGAATCAGCCCCTGGGCGATCATCCGGCCGCTGATCTGGATGGCGCTGTTCCTTTCGCTGGCGGTGCTGGTCATCAACGAAACGGTGGCGCCCCGGGCGGCTTTGGTCACCCACCAAATCAAGGAAAATAGCCTGGAAGGGCCGCAGGGAGCAGCGGGCCAAGCGTCCCGAGGGCTGAAAAGCATCCAACACTTGGCCGCTTACGGGGAGGGCCACACGCTGCTGTACGCGGAGTCGTTTGATCCGGTGAAGAAAACGATGTCTCGGGTGACGATCCTGCAGCACGGGAAAGACTTGCGGCTGATCCGGAGGATCACCGCCGAGTCGGCCGTCTGGACCGGCTTCGGGTGGCGGTTCGTGAACGGGACGATCCTGCACTTCAACGAGCTGGGGCTGACCGTCGGCCGGCCGGTTCCCTTTCCGGCCAAGATCATCCAGGCAGGCGACCGGCCGGAAATACTTGAAAAGGCAGAATCCAAGTCCACCTTCATGAACACGAGGGAGCTGAACCATTATCTGAAACAGCTCGGGACGGTGGCCGGGGGAACGGTCCAGAAGCTGCGGGTGGATCTCTACGCGAAAGTAGCGGCCCCATTCGCCTGCCTAGTGCTGACCTTGATCGGGGTTCCGTTCGCGATCCAGCCGGTCCGGGGCGGAGCAGCGCTGGGTTTGAGTCTGGGGCTGGGGATCGGGCTGGTCTTCTACGGAGCCAATTCAATCTTGCTCGCGTTCGGAAAAGGGGGCTTGCTACCGCCGCTCCTGGCCGCCTGGGCGGCGCCCCTGCTGTTTGGCGCTCTCGGGATCCGCCTCACCTGGGAAAAACTGGCTTAAAACCAAGCAGGCTTGGAAACGAAATTCGCAGGAGGGTCCATGAAAAGCGTTAAACATTCGATGGCCGCCTTGTTGTTCTCTTTTTTCTTCACTTCTTTCCATTCCTCCGCTTCCGCTGAAACCGTCGAGTTGGTGACCTATTTCCCAACCAGCGGCGGAGGCAACGGCGGCGATTCGCAGGTGCGTTCTCTGCGTGTGGGGGACGATTACGCGGCCGTACCAGCCCCGGGGGACGGGACGGCAATTATCTCGGACCGGCTGGGGATCGGGACGACAGCTCCGGGGGCCCTGCTCCACGTGGAGGGTGCCGCCGGCGGAACGGACTTTTTCCGGGTTTCCGCGCCCGGCACACCCTCCTATTTAACGGTGGATCCCGCGGGAAATGTCGGGATAGGAATCACAGCTCCCGCGACGCTGCTGCACGTGCAGGGTTTGGATGGGAATGTGGGCGGAACCAACAGCGTCGTCTCCTTCATGCCGGGCTTGGATACCGCGGCTCCGGCAGGAGGCCCGGCAACTTTGAGCGTGGGGGTGGGGACCACCAACCCCTCTAGTTTGGGGGGCGCGGGAGCCCTGGTCCTGCATTTGGCAGGGGCAAATACCGCGTTCGATTCGCACGCGTTCGGCCAGCTCAGCCTCAGCACCGCATTCACCGGCGGCGGCAATACCGCCGGCGCGATCGCTTTTGGAACGACCGGAACGGCTGCCGATCCGGAAAGACGCTCCGCCCAGATCAGGAGCACGCTGACCGCCGACTCCGCGAACACCGTGACGGGAGATTTGGAGTTTTTAACCAACAACGCAGGAGCTTTCTTGGAGCGGATGCGGATTACCGCCGATGGGAACGTGGGGATCGGGACGGTCAATCCGGCTCAGAGACTTCATGTGGTGGGCACCGTTCAGATCGCGGATGGAACGCAGGCGGCCGGAAGAGTGCTGACCTCGGACGTTAACGGTGTGGCCAGCTGGCAGGCGGCGCCCGGCGGAGCTTTTCAGGGAATTCAGGTGGGCGCAGCGCAAACTTTTAACAATCCCGGAGTCAGCAACATCGCGCGCACGGTGAACCTGGATGGCTTCGCGGGAGCAACATTCGTTCAGCTTAGTTCGGAACTAGAGAGCCTGGAACCCGCCGTGATATCCTCGGCAACCATCCTCTACAACTTCCGGAACGCCGCGAACGTAACCATTCTCAGCTTCCCCTTTAGGCTACGAGGAGGAGACGTCGACACCGCGCTTGACCACGATTCAATCCTGGTTCCTCTTCCTGCCAACGCAACTTCGATCCAGATTCAGTTGACGGGAACTAATGTGAGGAACCGAGAGCGGGCGACGCTGACGTTCTACCAATAAGAACGAGTTACTTCGTCACTGATAAATGGTTCCGCACCACCTTCCACCGTTTCAGTTTCTCCTGAAAGCTCATCGCGGCGTGGGCAGGGCTAGTAGAAGGCAACCCCCGCACCGGTAACTTCACCTTCTCCCCGAAATGCAGGCGGAACAGCCGTTGGGCCGTCTTGCCGTTTACGAAAACGGTCCGGAGGTTTGGGTATTTCTTGAGCAGTTCCGGGATCCGGTTGGGGGTGACGCGGGTGATCGCGCTATCACTGGCCCCCTTTCTCCGGCAAGAGGCAATCACGTCCCAGAGGGCGATCCGGTTTGCTTTGAGCAGGCGGATCTTTTCAGGGTAAGAAAGAGGCCGGTCACCCAAACCAAAGAGGATTTGGATGACCGGCCAGAAATGGTTGCCGGGGAAGCCGTAATATTGCCGGCGGCGCAGCGCCTCCGGGCCCGGCATCGTGCCGAGGATCAGCACGCGGGAACGCCGGTCGACGACCGGCTTGAAACTC
>JAUSCU010000080.1 GCA_030651065.1 Candidatus Omnitrophota bacterium
GGTCGGCCACCTGCCCGACCAGCTGCATCAGTTTGGCCGTCAGCGGCCGGGCCGGCTGAAAATAGGAGAAGACCCGCTTGCGTAGCGAGACCGCCTTGCCGACATAAATGATCTTCCCTTCCCGGTCTTTGAAGAGATAAACACCGGGCCGGTCGGGAAGCTGCTTAAGTTTTTCCTCAACCCTGGAAGTCATCCCGGTCCGTCGTCAGCCCGCGCAAGCGGTCCCGAATGAAAGAGGCGATCCGCCGGGTCTCTTCAACACCCAGCAGCAAACCAAACCCCAGGAAGCTAACCATGCCGGAGGCGATGGCGGCCACGAGGAGGGCGGCCAGCGCGGCCGGATGGGAAATCCCGAGACCCTCGGCCCCACCCACCCACACCCCCCACGCGATCGCTCCCATGCCGACGGAGGCGGCGGACACCCGCGCCATCCAACCGGCCAACCCCTCGTCGAACGGGCCGATGCGCCGCCGGACCGCCGCATAGAGGTGCAGGCTGTTGGCAGTGGAGCTCAAAGAGGTGGCCAGCGCCAGCCCCGCCAGCTTCATCGGCCAGACGAGAATCCCGTTGAGAACCACGTTAGCCGCCAGCGCCACGGCGGCCGATCGGACCGGCGTCCAGGTATCGTGGAACGCGTACAGCGTGTTGGCCAGCACCTTCACCGCGCACATGGAGGCCAGCCCCACCGCGTACCACTGCAGCGTCCGGACCGTCACGCCGGTGGATTCCGGCGTGAAAGCGGCCCGCTCCAGCAGCGTTCGGATGATCGGGTGGCCCAGGAAGATAAGGCCGATGCTGGAAGGGATCGCCACGAAGAGGCTCGACCGCAGCGCCAGCGCGCAGGTCCTGCGGACCGCCGGCAGATCGTTCTCCGCCGCCTGCTGAGCTAACGTGGGCAGCGCCGCCTGCGCCATCGAGATGCCGAACAGCGCCATCGGCAGCTGGAGAAAACGGTTGGCGAAGTAGAGAGCCGCGATGCCGCCCGGCCCGACCAGGGAGGAGAACGAGGCAAAGATCGTGTCCACGAGCACGCTCGTCTGGTAGACGCCGGTGCCGATCATCCGGGGAACCAGCAGCCGCCGGATCCGGGCCACTCCGGGATGCCAGGAAAATTTGAAACGCAGGCGCACGCCGGCGTGGAGCAGCGCAGGCCATTGAACGGCCGCCTGCAAGACCCCGCCGGCGACCACGCCCCACGCCAGCCCCATGGCATCGGGCTTCCAGAGGAAGATGCCGCCGATCATGCAGAGGTTCAGCAGCACGGGCCCCACGCTGGGCAGTGTGAAGTGATGAACGCTGTTGAGCAGACCCATGAAGAAGGTGGCAACGCCGATGAGACCGATGAACGGGAATAAAACACGGGTGAGCCGGACCGTCAGGTCGTAGAGGGCCGGGTCGTTTCTAAATCCGGGTGCTACCACGCTGACCAGCGCCGGAGCCGCCACAATCCCCAGCGCGGAGACCCCGATGAAACCGATCAGCACCTGGCTCCAAACCGCCTGTGCCAGCGCGGCCCAGGAGTCTTTTCCTTCCACCAAACGTGTCCGGCTGAAGACCGGCACGAAAGCACTGTTGGCAGCCCCCTCCCCGGCCAGGTCCCGAAACAGGTTGGGGATGCGGAAGGCCACCACGAACGCCTGCGCCGTGGTGGAAGTGCCGTAGACGGCCGCGATGAGGGCGTCCCGCGCGAACCCCAGCACGCGGCTGGCGGCGGTGAGCGCCCCTAGGATGCCCGCGGAGCGGAGCATCGAGGGCGGGGTTGACACTCGCGGAGGTTTCATGATAACTTCAGCCCCCATGCCGAACATTCGTGCTGCTATGAAGAGAGTGCGCGCCGACGTCAAACGGCGCGATCGAAATCTGGAAGCGAAATCGAAGCTGAAGACGATGGTCCGCCAATTCGCCCACTCCATTGAGGAGAAGAAGGCGGACGAGGCGAAAAAGCTCTATCCGCTGCTCACCCGGCTGCTCGACCAATCCGCCCGCAAAGGCATTCTGCACCGCAACACGGCGTCCAGGAAGAAGTCCCGCCTGGCGCTCCAGCTCGCCAAGCTGCGTTAACGAAGTTTTAAAAGCAGCCGGTCCGCCAGCCATTCCGGAGAGGGATGTCCTTGCTTGATTCGTACATCCGTCCGGAGCAACTCTTCTAAAGTTTCCTGCAGGCGCGGAGCCGGCCACCGCTGCATGCGGTGCCGGAGAGTCCATCCCACCGCCCCCAAAAATTGGTCTAGCCCAAGCCGGTTGAGGGCCATCGCTTCCTTCAACACCCGCAGGGCCTCCTCCGTCCGCCCCGCGGCCGCCGCGTCGAGAATCTCGAACGCAGTCTGCTGAAGAGAGGGCGCCACGAGCATTTCCACGGCGGATCGGGTAACAGCCGGAGAGTCTCCGGCCATTAACACCAAGCTCTCCAGCGCTAGGTCGAGCGCCTGCAGGCCGGATCCCAGGCGCCGGATGAGCTCCGCGGTGGCGGCCCCTTCGATCGCCTTGCCTTTCCGGCGGCAGGACTGAACCACCCAATCCTCCAAGGCCCGTTCCTGAAGCGGCCGGCAGAAAATCATTTGGATTTGGGACGACCGCGGCAATTTGGAACTGTCCGCGCAGAGGACCACGCAGCTCTTGGGGTTCGGCTGGGCCAGGAGATCCT
Source organism: Candidatus Omnitrophota bacterium (assembly GCA_030651065.1). Lineage (GTDB taxonomy): Bacteria > Omnitrophota > Gorgyraeia > 1-14-0-20-64-10 > 1-14-0-20-64-10 > JAUSCU01. The sequence goes on from JAUSCU010000080.1 coordinate 2,645, forward strand.
TCAGCCAGGGGACCGACTCGGAGGTGAGTTCCTCCAGGCCGTCCACCAGGATGAGCCGGCGGGGCGAGCCGAACGGGGCAGTGCGGGCCGCCTCCAGGATGGCTTGCGGTTCGGTCTTCGGGTCGGAGAAGCGGACGAAATCGGTTTCTTCGAACCCGGCGGCGAGACAACCGCGCTTGAGTTCGGCCACTGCCTCCTGCCGGAGCCAGCGCTCCGGCCCGACGCAGAGGACCAGGCTACCAATATTCAATGACCCACTCCACCACTCGGCGGGAGAAATCGGTGACCAGGCTGTCCACCGCGGCGGTCTCGGTCTTGGAGCTGGGCCCGCTCACGAAATAGGTGGAATCTCCGATGAGGGCGGAGTCCTGCAGAAGCAGCTTCCCTTCCTTGTCCCGCAGCGTCAAGGCGACGGTCAGGTTCAGGCGGTACTCCTCCACCGTGTCGTCATCCCGGCGGCGAAGCGCTTGCCGGTAGAAATCCAGCAGGCTTCCGGTCAGCACCAGGTCCGCCCCGGCCAGCTTGTTGGAGATCCGCAGGTTCCCGTCGATCAGAAACCGGTTGATCACCTCCCGCGTCACCCTCTCCTCGATCTGCGGGAAGTTCGTGACGAAGCCGGCCCTCTCTCCGATCTCTTCGGTGATCGGGATCTTGTTCTGGAGCGGTTCCACGTAGATCGTCCGGTAATGGGCGGGCAGGATGCGCGTGGCAGTGTAGCCGCAGGAGGAGAGCAAAAAGCAGAAGGCAGAAAGCAGAAGACAGAGGGTTCCCCTCATTTCTTCAGTACGCCTTTCTGCTCCATCTCCCGCAGCTTCGCGATGGCCTCGGCGACCGGGGCGGTGTCCGGGTATTTCTCAACGATCTCCCGGTAGTAGACCGCCGCGGAGGCCGGTTTTTTCTGGACCTCGTAGAAGCGGGCGACCTCCGCCAACCCGTTGGCCTTGATCGTCTCCAACGCCTTCAGGCTCTCCTTTGCCTGCGGCAGCAGCTCGCTGTCCGGCTGGCTGGCAATGAATTTTTCGTACCAGCCGATCGCTTCATCGGTGGCTGACTGGTCGTAACTCGCTTTGAGCGACAGCTGGCGGGAGCAAAAGGCCACATTGAACTTGGCCTTCTCCACCAGCGGGGAGGTGGGATACTCGTCCAACACCTTTTGGAACACCCGGTTGGCCTCCTCGTAGCGCCGCTGCCGGATGAAGCATTCGCCCAGCCGCATCTGAGCCCGATCCGCGTATTCGCCGTACGGCGCGTGCTGGACCAGGTGCTCGTAGATCTCAATCGCCTTGTCCAGACCGGGGCCCTTGATCGGGCCGATCAACTCTATGCGGTTGCCCGCGAAAAAGCTTTCGGCGATCAGAAACTCCCGCTCGATGGAATCCTTAAACCGCTTGCTGAAGGGGTAGATCTCCACCACCTTTTTGTAGGCGGTGAAAGCGGCTCCGGGCCGGTTCAGCATCTCGAAAGAGACGCCGGCCAGATACTGGGCTTCCGGGGCCAGCTCCGATCGGGGAGTACTGCGAACCAGGCGGATGAACTCCTTGGCCGCCCGGTCATAATCTTTGGCTTCGAAGAAGCCGATGGCCCAGTCCATCTGCGCCGTGGGGGTGTCTTTAGCCGCGTATTTCGGGTTGATCCAACGCCGGGTTTGGGGCGTCCAGATCCAGGCAGCGTGTGCTTGCGAGGCGGTTAAAAGGATAAGGACGAGAGAGAGGAGCTTCCGCATTCCGTCATGATACCACACCCCGTTCCACCCAGCCGGCGATCGAGTCCCGGTCTTCCGGGGCGATTTCGATGAACTGGAGGCCAGTTTCATAGCCGGAACCTACTGGCAACTGGCTTTGCCAAGCCACACGGGTGATGGCCCGGACCACCCTCCGGATGCCCGGGAGATCCAGAAGCAGCAGGAGCCGGTTCCCTTTGACCATCGGGGTGTAACTGCGGACCCGCAACCCACCAGTGCTCAAATCTCGGGCAAGGGAACCGTGGAATAACGAATCCGCTTTTAAAAGATCTCGGAATTGGACTGGTTCCGTGAAGTTCAGGCGGGGTTGCCGGCGCCGCTCGGCTGGAACCTCGGTAAGATTGGAATCAACCAGCATCGTCTGATGCTACCACGTTTGTTCCTTATTTACCAAGTCCAGAAAACTCCCGGCAGACCGGCGGCCCATTGAACGCTCACCGAGAGCCCCCGCGCCAGAACGGCGAACGCGGCGGCAAACGGGCCGGCGGCCGAGGGAGCCAGCAGGCCAAGGCCGCAAACCAGTGCTCCAACGGCGACCAGCAGGGAGGCCCAGGGCACCACAACGAGATTAGCCAGGGGTGCTGCCAGGCTGAACATCCCGAAATGCCAGGCGATCAGCGGCGTGGTGGCCGCGCAAGCGGCGCAGGAAACCACCACCGCTTGGCGAAGAGGAAGAAAAACATCGGTACCGGGTACCCTTGGGGTACCCGGTACCGCTTGTTCTCGGCGGCCCGCCCACAGGATGCCGGCCACCGCCGCGAAGGAAAGCTGGCAACCGGCATCGGCCAGCGCGCGGGGCTGCGCGGCCAGGATCACGGCGCCCGCCGCCCCCAACAGGTTCATCTGAGAAATTTCCAGCCCGCGAAAAGATCCCCAGCAGAGCAGCAGACCCGCCAGCGTGGCCCGGAGAATCGGCGGCTGGCTGCCGGTCAGCAAGCAATAGGTAACGAGGATCCCTCCTAAAAGCAGGGCGCGGGCGGCGCGGGGCGTCCGCAGAATGGCCAGCCCCGTCAGACTGATCAACCCGATAAGACCCACATGCGAACCGGAGACTACCAGCACGTGCATAGTGGCCTTCTTGTTGTCGGTCATCCGGCATAGGCTCTGAGGGAGGATCTAGAGGGATCGCCAAGACGATCTCGACGGTATGCTCCTTAGCCGCCGGGTCCCAATCCACGATGACCCTGCGGATAACCAGGTGCAGAACTTCGTAGCGATCTTCTTCGGTAAAGGAATCCATCCGCTCTGACAACTTGGAAAGCCAATTCTCAACCCGCTGGATTCGCTGGCTCGACTCGGCCATGCTTCTCTTGGTTTCCAGAAGGCCG
>JAUSCU010000083.1 GCA_030651065.1 Candidatus Omnitrophota bacterium
CGTCGCTCCGCTCCTCGAGATGACAGTGGCATTAGCGGAGTCCCTTCTGAACGGCCTCGACGAACCGGTCGATCGCGGCCCGGTGATGGATCTCCGTGACGCAGACCAGCCAGCCGTTTTCAAACCGGCGGTCCCAACGCTTGAGCGGGAACCCGCCCAGCACCCCTTCCTGCAAGAGGTTCCGGTTCAACCGTTCCGGGTCCACCGGCATCTCCAGCGCGAACTCGTTGAAGAAGGAGCCGGGGAAGATCTGGCGGACACCCGGGATCTCGGTGAGCCGGTCGCGGCAGTAGTGGGATTTCTGGAGGTTGTGCATCGCCAATTCCCGGAATCCCTCTTTGCCGAGAGCGCCGAGATAAACCGCCGCCCCGAGGGCCATCATCGCCTCGTTGGTGCAGATGTTGGAGGTGGCCTTCGCGCGGCGGATATGCTGTTCCCTCGTCTGCAGCGTCAGCGTGAACCCGCGCCGTCCGTGCGAATCCCGCGTCATCCCGATGATCCGCCCGGGGACCTTGCGGAGGAGCTCCTTGCGGCAGGCAAAGAGCCCCAGGTAAGGCCCCCCGTAGTTCAGGTCGGTCCCGAGGGGCTGGCCTTCCCCGACCGCGATGTCCGCGCCGTAGGACCCCGGAGGCTTCAGAATCCCCAGCGAGATGGGGTTAACCACGGTGATGAAGAGAGCACCCTGGGCGTGAGCCAGGGCCGAAAGTTCCTCGACAGACTCCAGGCAACCGAAAGCATTCGGCATCTGCACAACCAGCGCCGCGGTGTTGGAATCCACTTGGGCTTTCGCGGCCTCCGGATCGAGGGCTCCATGCGGGACCTCCAGTTGCACGACCCGGATCCCGGACTGTTTCAAGTAGGTTTGAACCGTCTGCCGGTATTCCGGATGCACGCTCCGCGCGATCACCACGCGGGAGCGCCCGGTCTCCCGGGTCGCGAGCAGGCAGGCCTCGGCGAGGGCGCTGGCCCCTTCGTACAGCGAGGCGTTGGCGACGTCCATGCCGGTCAGCTCGCAAAGCAGGCTCTGAAACTCGTACATCGCCTGCAGGGTTCCCTGCGAGGCCTCGGCCTGGTAGGGGGTGTAAGCGGTCAGGAACTCGCCGCGGGAAGTGATGTAGCGGACAACGCTGGGGATCCAGTGGGAGTAGGCGCCGGCGCCCAGGAAGCAGGACTCCGGGTCCAGGACGCGGTTGCGGCCGGCTAGGTCCCCGCAGTGGCGGAGCAGCTCCGGCTCCGACAAGGCAGCCGGGACCTTCAGGTTCGCGCGGGGAATGATCTTTGGGACGCTCTGGATCAGATCCTCGAACGAGGAAACACCGATCGTATCGAGCATCACCTTCCGGTCGCTGGAGGTGATCGGGACGAAATCCATAAGAAGAGGCTCTAGTGCCCCCCGCCCTTCACCCAGGCGTCGTACTGTCCCTGGTCCATCAAAGCAGCCGCGTCGGCCGGGTTCTTAGGCTTCAAGCGGGCGATCCAGCCGGCCTCCGTGGGAGAGCGGTTGATCAGGCCGGGGTCTTTGGCAAGGGTCTCGTTAGCCTCTACGACGGTGCCGGAGACGGGGGCATAGATGGAAAAAGCCGCTTTGACCGACTCCACCACCGCGATCTCCTCTCCCTGCGACACGGTCTTACCCACCTTCGGCAGCTCGACGAAGACGACATCGGAGATCTCCTCCTGCGCGTGCTGCGTGATGCCGACCGTTGCCAGGTCCGAATTCAAAGAAAGCCATTCGTGCGTCTTGCTGAATTTCATTGTTTCGGTCTCCGGTAGAAAGGAAGTTTGACGATTTCCGCGTCCACTTTCCGGTTGTGGATCTCGATCGCAATGCGGGTCCCCGGCTTGGCCACCTGCGGAGGCACGTATCCCATGCCGATCGCCCGGTTGTTCGCCAGCATCGTTCCGCTGGTGACCTGCCCCACTCGTGTTTCTCCCTGGAAGATGGCGTATCCGGGCCGCGGGATGCCGGCTCCCTTCATCTCGAAGCCGGCCAGCTTCCGGGTGATCCCTTCCCTGCGCTGCCGCTCCAGAGCCTCACGCCCCATGAAGGGGCCCTTTCTCCACTGGACCGTCCAATCCAGGTTGGATTCCAAGGGGGTGGTCTTTTCATCCAGGTCGGAGCCGCCCAGAGGAAGCCCCGCTTCCAGGCGCAGCGTGTCCCGGGCCCCCAGACCGGCCGGCTGGATCCCCTCCGGCTGACCGGCCCGCAGCAGCCCTTTCCAGACCGCCGGCAGGTCTTCGACGGCGGCGAAGATCTCGCAGCCGTCCTCACCGGTGTAGCCGGTCCGGGCGATCCAGACCGGCTTCTCCACGACGGTCGCGGAAACAACGTGATAGCGCGGAACACTCTTGAGAACCAGGGAGGAAACCTTTCCGAAAATCTCCGCCGCGGCGGACCCCTGTAAAGCCACGGTGCCCACCTTCTCCCGCAGGTCCTCCACAGCGGCCCCGCCCTTCAACCGGCTCTTGAGCCAGCTTAAGATCTTGTCCCCATTGGCGGCGTTGACCACCATGCGGAACCGGCCCGGATCCAGGCGGTAAAAGATCATCTCGTCCATGATCCAGCCGCGGGAATTGAGCATCGGCGAGTAGATGGCCTGGCCGGGCTCAAGCGCCACCAGGTCTTGCGTGACCAGGAGCTGCAGCTGGGCGGCCGCGTCCGGTCCGGAGACTTCCAGATGGCCCAGATGGGAAACGTCGAACAGGCCGGCCTTCGTCCGGACCGCCTCATGCTCCTTCAGGATCGAGGTGTAGTAAATGGGAAGCTCCCACCCGGCGAAAGAACAGAACCGGGCGCCCAGCTCCGCGTGCTGGGGATAAAGGGAAGTCCTTTTCAGGCTGGTCTCGGGTGGAGACGCGACATCACTCGACATGGGGAGGCTATTATACAACAGGAGATTCGGCGAGCAGCGCTTGAATCTCCTTTTCGAACACCTCTTTGCTCTGGTAGCCGATGTATTTTTGGGCGATCCTTCCCTGCTTGTCGATCAGGAAGGTGGTGGGGATCCCCCGGATGCCACCATACGCTTGAGCCAGCTCCTGAGCGCCAGTCGCGGACAAGGGATAGTTGATCTGATTTTTCTGAGCGAAGGGCGCCACGTCCTTTTCACCCCCGTCATCCAGCGCCACCCCGATGATCTCCAACCCTTTGCCCCGGTACTGGTCGTACAACTCCTTGAAATGCGGGATCTCCTCCTTGCAGGGAGGGCACCACGTGGCCCAGAAATCCAGCAGCACCACCTTGCCCTTTAAGGCGGAAAGCTGGAGGGTTTTCCCGTCCAGCGTCTTCAGGTTAAAATCGGCGGCCGGCGGCCTCGGGCCCTGTCCGGGTGCTGCGATGCACCCGGTAGCAGCCAAGCCGATGAGAAGAATCACGGTCAGGATCTTTTTCATCTTTTCCTCGCTCAGAGCGCGAAACGGTTAAAGAACGTGAGGTACCGGGCCAGCAGGCCCAGCCGGTCGGTAAACATAAGAAGACCGATCGCTATCAGTAATAGGCCGCTGGCGATCTCCACGGCCCGGAGATATTTCCTGAAACGAACGGAGAAACGGAGGAACCTCTCCACGCTCAGCGCCGTCAGCAAAAACGGGATCCCCAGACCGAGCGAATAGGCGGTCAGCAACAGCATCCCCTGTCCCAGCGTCTCCTGCGCGGCGGCCAGCGCCAGGATCCCGGCCAAAAGCGGGCCGATGCAAGGGGTCCAGCCGAAACCGAACGCGGCCCCCACCACGGCGGCCCCCACCGCCGTCAGAGGGCGCTGCCGGACCTCCACCTTCTTCTCAACTTGAAGGAACGGAATCCGGAACAAGCCGGTCAGATGGATCCCTAAGACCACGACCACCACGGCCCCTGCCTGGCGCAGCAGAGCGAGCCGCTGCAGCAAGACCGACCCCACCGCGGTGGCCGTGGCTCCGAGTGCCACGAAAACCGCCGTGAAACCCAGCACAAACCAGACGCTGCTCCAGAGAGCCCGGCGCCGAGTGCCGGCGGCCAACTCCGATCCCCGGAGCTCCGAGAAAGAGATCCCGGAGATGAAGGAGATGTAGCCGGGAACCAGCGGCAAGACGCAGGGGGACAGGAAGGAAACCAGTCCGGCCAGCCCAGCCGTGAAAAAATTGAGGTTACTTGTCACACAGCGACCCGCCCATCGCCCAGTTGGTTTTCTTGTGGTCCCGGAAAATCACCCAGGTGTGGTCCAACGGCGCCTTCAAGGTCTGGACCGCCGCTTCCGTCACCGCTTTCGCGAACGCCTCCCGCTGCTCGCGGGACCTTCCCTCGAACAGATCCACCGTGATGATCGGCATGAGTCCCTCCTAGGTTGTTTCCAGCTGAAAAGTGGTGTGATGGATTCCAAATCGATCGCAAAGCAGCTTATTCAAACAATCCAAGACCTCTTGATTCATGATGGAACTATCCACCACCACATGGGCGCTCATGGCCTCCATTCCGGAGGTGATCGTCCAAATGTGAGTATCGTGGACTCGACGCACGCCCGGCACGGCCTGCATCGCCCGCATAACCTTGGTCACCTCGATGTGGGCGGGCGCCCCTTCCAACAAGATATTAACCGAGTCCCGGATGAGGTTCCACGACCCCCAGAGGATGCCTGCGCAAACGAGGAGACTGGCGATGGAATCGGCCCGAAACCAGCCGGTCGTCCAGATCACCACCGCGGCTCCAATAACGCTGACGGAGCCCACGGCATCCAACAAAACATGGAGATAGGCGCCGCGCAGGTTAAGACTCTGGGCCTGGGAGGGCCGCAGCAGCCAGGCGCACCCCAAGTTCGCCGACAAACCAATGACGGCGGTCACCAACATCATCGGGGCTTGAACAACGGGTGGATGGAAAAATCTCCGGGTGGCCTCGTAGACGATCCATGCCACGATCAGCCACAGGGTCAGGCCGTTGAGGAACGCCGCCAAGATCTCGGTCCGGTAGAACCCGTAGGTCTTAGTCCGGGTAGCCGGCTGACGGGCGATCCAACAGGCGAACAAACTCATGCCGAGTGCCGCCGCGTCGGTGGCCATATGCCCCGCGTCCGCCAGGAGGGCCAGACTATGGGAGAGCAGCCCGACGACGATCTCCAAGACCATCACGGCAGCGGTGATCAGCAGCGCCCCTACGAGGGGTCGCAAATTCCTTGTAATTAACGGTTCGTGCGGGTGTTTTGACATGAAAAGCTAAATTGCTTCGCTTCCCCTGAAATGAACCGGCTGAGGGCAAGCATTCCCTCCAGCATTGTAATCATAAACAAGTTGTCCCCCAAAATCAGCTCCGACCGTCATCGTAAGTACCATGAGAAGAAGTAGCGCTAGAAAGAAAATCCTCCCTTTCTTTGGAAAAGGCCTTCGGACGAAAGCCCATAACGTAACAATGGCACACAAAACTGCCGTGGCAATCATAAATTGTTTATGGGGTAAAAGAAGTTTTTGCCTCACGTCGAGTGCCACCATGACTCCCTGCTCGGCGTAAAGTCCTGTCCCCACGGCAATCGCCAAAGACAGGGTCCCGAGCAAAAGCATCCGGAACCCTGTCCTGGCAAAATCGTCCTTCTTAAAAACCCATGCCGCGAAATAAAAGAGCGCAGCACCCATCAGAAACGCTATGGGAAAGTGAATCACCAGCGGATGAATATTCTGAAGGTGCTGTGCTCCGGTCAACATAACTTTTACTCCACCGATTCGACGGTTACGTATTTGTTACCGCCGTTCTCGTAAAAATCACCCTTCAACGTCACTTTTTCGCCCATTTTGCTGATGACGCTATCGGGATAGCCTGTCTTGTCTTGTTTCGGGAGAACCGTGTACATCTTGCCGGTGCCCTCTTCGACGATGCTTATAGGGATCCCGGCTTTCGCGCAGTCCATCGCGCACTGCTTATGGCCGGCACCTTTTGCCGCCATCCCGACATAGCAAAGAGAATCAACAAGCTCTCCCTTGATTGTTACTTCGCCTCCGGCACCTGGAGCCCCGCCATGCTCGTGCTCGTGTTCATTAGCAGCACTTGCCGCCGCCAGAATACTCGCCGGAAACCCAAATGCCAACGCAAATCCAAATAACAAACTAAACGCAACAATTTTACGCATTTTATTTCTCCTTTTTGTTTTCAGGTTTCAAAGTCTCCAGCCGTCCTCTCCTCTATTTCATTTTTTCATGCTCTGCGGCAGACATGTTATGGTCTTCCGGACTTTTTTGACATCCCGCCGCGGTGGCAATCATGAGCGCGATTAAGAACATCGGGAGTAATGTTCTCATTTTTTCCTCCTGGGTTAACTACATTTTCATGTTCTTATGGTCTTCCGGTTGTGACGACTCCGCCTTAAGCGTCATGCCGCATTTGGGGCAGGACCCCGGCTTGTCTTGTTTCACTTCCGGATGCATGGGGCACGCATAAACCATCCCCTCTTGGCTGGGTTGGTTCTCATATCCGGGAGCAATATCCGCCACCGTTCCGGGCGGATTTTTGTACCAGCCAAAATCACCGGGAAGCTGGACTTGTTTCGTGTAATCTTCCGCGTCTTTAAAATCGGGGATATCCTCATGGACTTTAAGTACCGTGAACATCCCGCCCATCCCAATGGGCCCAAAAGGCCCATCCCCTGCCATCATGGGAAGCGTGTTCTCGGGACCTTTCATGTGCTTGGAGTGTTCGAGGTGTTCATGCATCCCTTTCTCCCCCATCGCCATGTAGCCGGGGACCAAGCTTTGAATCTTCTCCTCAACGCCTTTTTGGTCGACTCCCAACACGTTGGGGATGTCATGGCCCATCGCGTTCATGGGGTGATGCCGAAGATGGCAGTGAAGCGCCCAGTCTCCGGGGATCGCGATAAATTCATAATCACGGGTTTGGCCCGGCCCGATCGCCACGGTGGTTTCAGGCCACTGGGCGGATTCGGGAATGTCTCCCCCATCGGTAGCGACCGTTTTAAAGGTGTGGCCATGCATATGGATCGCGTGAAAATCTTGCCCCACATGTCCAATGCGAACACGAACTCTCTCTCCGGGCCGGGCCAAAAGAGGGGCTGTGCCGGGAAACGCGCGGCTGTTGAACGTGAAGAGATTGAAGTCCGTCATGACGTTGGGATCCGGACGGGAACTGCCGGGTTCCACGAACCATTCGTTCAGGAAGATCGCGTAATCCCGGTCGATTTTAGGGCTCCGAGACTTGGGATGAATGATGAAAAAACCCATCGTCCCAAGACCGATCTGCACCATCTCGTCGCCGTGCGAATGGTACATCTGGGTGCCGTGCTGTTGAAGAGTAAATTCGTAGACAAAAGTTTCACCCGGCAGGATGGCTTTTTGAGTGAGCCCCTGAACGCCGTCCATGCCGCTGGGGAGGAGAATGCCGTGCCAGTGAACGGCCGTGGGCTCGGGGAGTTTGTTGGTTACAAGAATTCGAACTCTGTCGCCTTCCACCGCCTCGATGGTGGGCCCGGGGGTTCGCCCATTGTAACCCCAGGCCTTGATCGTCATCCCCGGAGCGACTTCCCATTCAACCTCCTCAACGGTCAGGTGGAACTCCTTCACGCCATCCACCATCTTCCAGGGAAGAGTGCTGCCGTTGAGGGTGACTACCGGGGTGTACAGCGGTGACTCACCCTGGGTTTGTTGATTAGGTTCACTCCTCGCGAGAAGCGGACCCGCGGTCAACGCAAGAACTGCAGACCCAAGAAAGACGATGAGTTTCAGCGGGCATTTCATGAATGACCTCCGGGGTGAGGCGAACGCGTTCCCTGGGGCGCCGCGGGTTTCTGCGAGGCCGGCAACCGGCTGCCGACAGCCTTCTCCAAATCGGTCCTGGCCGTCCAGTAATCCCGGAAGGCCTCAACATACTCACGGTAAGCCGCGATCTCCTCTCGCTTGTCTTGAAGCAGCTGGAAGACGCCGATCAGCATGAAGTTGTACTGCTTCTGGGATTCCGCCACAACCTTTTCGCGCAGAGGAATCAGATCGTCCCGGTACCGTTCGACCATCCGGCGGGTGACCCGCAGCCGATCCCGCGCGGAGCGAACTTCGGAGCGGACCCGTGTTTCGAAAGCGACAAGCCGTCTTTGTCCCTGCCGCAGCTCGGCCTGGGCCCGGGCGATCGCCCCCTGGCGCCGGTCAAAAAGAGGCAGACCCACTTCCGCCCTCGGCCCCGTGGCCCTCTCGCCCTCCTCATGCTCCATCTCGATTCCCAGTTCCGCCTTCGGGACGATTCCCCGGCGGACCAGAACGAGGTTCCGTTCCAGAACCTCAACCTCCTTCCGGGCGGCGGCAAGGTCCAGCCGCTGAGTCAAGGCCCGATCCTCCAAATCTTCCAGCGGGGGTTCTTGGCCCGGAAGTCCCGGAAGATTCTTTGAGATTTTCCATGCCGGGACCCCCGGAAGACCCATGAGGCGGTTCAAACGTTCCCTCTCCGCCAGCGCTTCGAATTCGCCGCGGGCCATCTCTAACTCCGATTCCTGGAAGAGGGCCTGCTCCCTGGCCAGATCCAGGGCATTGATGTTTCCCGCCGCGTGCTGCCGCTCGGCCAGCTCCGCCGCGGCCTGAGCCGCTTGGACAACGGCTTGAAGCGTGACGTGCGTATGTTCCGCCGCCTGGAGGGCAACGTAGGCGGACCGAACCTCGGCAGCGAGATTCACCGCGGCATCCCCGACCCGGAGTTTGGCCTCTTCAAATTCGGCGGCGGCCAGCTTCGTTCGCAAGGGACGCGATAAAAGATCCCACAGATCTTGCGAGATCGAAAAATCGGTTTCTGTGGATCCCTCCGGATCGTGCGGAAAGCGGATCCCCGCCCCAAAAACCGGATTCTGAAGGAGTCCCGCCTGAACCAAATCCGCCTGGGCGATTCCAAGCTCTTCGAACGTAGCCTGCAAGGAACCGTTGTTAAGAAGCGCGATCTGCACGGCCTCCTCCTGACTAAGCTCATCCGCCAGCATCCGCCGGACGGCCTCTGCCGCCTCCAAATCCTCAGGCCGTCCCTGATCCCAATGAACGCGAGCCCCCGCGCGCGGTTCCGCGAACTTCCGAACATCCTCCAACCCACCGCGGGCAGGAACCGACGCGCAGCCGGAAGCAGTTCCCGCGGCGATAAAAAATACCGGAATCAATGCGGCTCTATGCGTCATTTATCCCATCCTCATCAGAGTTTAACCCGGCGCAGGCGCAGCGCGTTGCCGATGACCGACACGGAGCTGAAGCTCATGGCCGCCCCCGCAATGATCGGGCTGAGCAGGATACCAAAGAATGGATAAAGCACCCCCGCCGCGACCGGCACACCGAGGGCGTTGTAGATAAACGCAAAGAAAAGATTCTGCCGGATGTTGCGCATGGTCGCCCGGCTCAACCGCCTAGCTCGCGCGATCCCCCGCAAATCCCCCTTCACCAATGTAACGCCGGCGCTCTCCATCGCCACATCGGTACCGGTGCCCATCGCGATCCCGACGTTGGCCTGCGCCAGGGCCGGGGCGTCGTTGACACCATCCCCCGCCATCGCCACGACGCGGCCCTTCGCCTGAAGCTGTTTAACAAACTCCCCCTTCCGATCCGGAAGCACGCCAGCGTGCACCTCGTCGATGCCGAGATGCTTCGCCACGCTTAAAGCGGTTGTCGGATTATCCCCGGTTACCATCACGATCCGGATCCCCTCGCGGTGCAGCAGTTGGATCGCCTCCGGAGTGGATCCCTTGACCGGGTCGGCTATGGCCAGGAAGCCCGCCGGCTTGCCGTCCGCCCCCACGAACACGACGGTCTGTCCCTCCTGGCGCAATCTCTCCGCCTGATCCGACAGCGCCTGAACGGAGACGCCGGTCTCCTCCATCAGCGCCTGGTTCCCCAAAGCGACGCGGCGGCCGTCTATAACGCCCGTGACCCCCTTGCCGGTCTTCGACTGAAACTCCCCAACTTGGCCGGGCTGAACTTTCCGTTCCCTCGCCCCGGCGACAATGGCTTGGGCCAGCGGATGTTCGCTGGCCCGCTCCAGACTGGCCGCCAGCCGAAGCAAGCCGGGCTCATCCCATCCCGCCGCCGGGCTCACGGAGAGGAGCTTTGGCTTCCCTTCGGTCAGCGTGCCGGTCTTATCCACAATGAGGGTGTCCACCTTCTCGACCCTCTCGAGCGCTTCGGCATTCTTGATGAGGATTCCGGCCTGGGCGCCGCGGCCCATCCCCACCATGATCGACATCGGTGTCGCCAACCCCAGCGCGCAGGGACAGGCGATGATCAACACGGCGACCGCGTTCACCAACGCATACGTCAGCCGTGGCTCGGGACCCACCCACCACCAGACCAGGCAGGTCAGGAGGGCCGCTAGGATCACCACCGGAACGAAGTACGCCGAGACCGCATCCACAAGACGTTGAATGGGGGCCCGGCTGCGCTGGGCTTCGCCGACCATTCGCACAATCTGCGCGAGAAGAGTATCGCTGCCCACCCGCTCGGCCCGAATCACCAGGCTTCCGGTGCCATTGAGGGTGGACC
>JAUSCU010000085.1 GCA_030651065.1 Candidatus Omnitrophota bacterium
ATCCCCTACCTGCGGGCGGCCGCCGAGCTCAAGACCAAACCAACGCAGCACTCGGTGCAGAAGCTGCGGGAGATCGGGCTCCAGCCGGAGATCCTGCTCTGCCGCACCGAGAAGCCGGTTTCCCGCGGTTTGCGGGAGAAGATCGCCCTCTTCTGCAACGTGGACGTGGACGCGGTGATTCAGGCGCGGGACGTGCCGAGTATTTATGAAATCCCGGTCCTCTTCCACGAGCAGGGGCTGGACGACCTGATCATCAAGTTTCTGGACCTCAAGGTGGAGCGGGGCCACGACCTTCGGGATTGGGAAGAGCGGGTGGTCCGCCCGGCTCTGTCGCCCTCCCAGGGCCCGGTCCGGATCGCCGTCGTCGGGAAATACATCGAGCTGCAAGATGCCTACAAGTCCATCTACGAGGCGATCCGCCACGGTGGGCTCGCCAACGACTGCGCGGTGGAGATCCGCCGCGTCGAGTCGGAGAAACTGGAAAAGAAAGAAGTGGAGGCGGCGCTCCGGGACGTGGACGGCGTGCTGGTGCCGGGCGGCTTCGGCTACCGCGGCATTGAGGGGAAGATCAAAGCGATCCGGTTCGCGCGGGAGAGCGGCATCCCCTACTTCGGCATCTGCTTGGGGATGCAGTGCGCGGCGATCGAGTTCGCCCGGAACGTGCTGAACCTCAAAGGGGCCAACTCCACCGAGTTCGACCCGGCCACCGCCCACCCGGTGATCAGCCTTCTGGCCGAGCAGAGGAAGGTCAAGCAGATTGGCGGCACGATGCGGCTGGGCGCCCAGCCCTGCCAGATCCGCAAAGGGACGCTGGCGTGGGCCGTCTACCGGGAATCCCGCGTTCTCGAACGCCACCGCCACCGGTACGAGTTCAGCGGGGTGTACCGGGAGCAGTTCGCCAAGCAGGGCATGGTGGTCAGCGGGTATCTCCCCGGCAAGCGGCTGGCCGAGATCCTGGAGATTCCAGGCCACCCCTTCTTCCTCGGCTGCCAGTTCCACCCGGAGCTCAAGTCGAAGCCGGACCGCTGCCACCCCCTCTTCCGGGCCTTCGTGAAGGCGGCGCTGCAGCGGGCCCAGAAAGCGATGCCGCTCCGGGCCGAGCCGGCCGAGACGCGGACGGAGCCGGCGGCCGCTTCCTAGAGTCATGGCGAGACTCGTCCGGATAGGGAACGTCACCGTCGGAGAAGGCCGGCCCCTGGTGCTCATCGCCGGTCCCGATGTGATCGAAAGCGAATCCTCCGCGCTGCGCCACGCCGAAGCGATCTCCAAGTTGGCACAGCGGTTCGGCCTTCCGTATATCTTCAAGTGCAGTTACGACAAGGCCAACCGCACCTCCGTCAAAAGCTACCGCGGTCCCGGCCTCAAAAAAGGGCTGCGGGTGCTGGCCAAGGTGAAAAAGGAGATCGGCGTGCCGGTCACCAGCGACATCCACTGCGTGGATCAGGTGAAGCCGGCCGCCGAAGTGCTCGATCTTCTCCAGGTCCCCGCGTTCCTTTGCCGGCAAACCGACCTACTGGTGGCGGTTGGCCGGACCGGCCGGGCGATCAACGTGAAGAAGGGGCAGTTCCTCTCGCCGGCCGACATGAAGCCGGTCATCGAAAAGATCCTCTCCACCGGAAATCACAAGATCCTGCTCACCGAGCGGGGCACCACCTTCGGCTACAACCTGCTCGTCAACGACATGCGTTCGCTGGGCGTGCTCAGAAAATTCAATTACCCGGTGGTTTTCGACGCCGGCCATTCCAGCCAGATCCCCGGCGGGTTGGGGAACGCTTCCGGCGGTCAATCGGAATTTATCCCGCTGCTGGCCCGCGCGGCGGTGGCGGCCGGCTGCGACGCCCTCTTCGTGGAGGTACACGAGAACCCCGCGAAGGCCCTCTGCGACGGTCCGAGCTCCCTGCCGCTTAAAAAACTGCCCCAGATGCTGGAGCAGCTTTCCGCGATCCGTTTCGCGCTGAGGCAGCGGTGAAAACCTCGGTGCTGAAGCGGGCGAAGAAAGTGCTGCGGATCGAGCGGGACGCGATCGGCCGGCTGGAGCGCCGGCTCGACGGCCGGTTCGAGAAGGCGGTGGATCTCTTGGGGCGCTGCCTGGGCCGGGTCGTGGTGACCGGCATGGGCAAGCCGGGCATCATCGGGCAGAAGATCTCCGCCACCTTCTCGTCGCTGGGCATCCCGTCCCTGTGGCTGCACCCGGCGGAGGCCGCGCATGGAGACCTGGGCCGCGTGACCGGCCAGGACGTGGTGATCGCCCTCTCCCATTCCGGCGAGACGGATGAGATCCTTCACCTGTTGCCGGTGCTGAAAAAGATCGGTGCCAAGCTGATCTCGGTCACCGGCAGCCCGGCTTCCCGCATGGGCACTCAGGCCGATGTAGTGCTCGACACCTTCGTCAAGAACGAGGCTTCCCCCTGGGGGCTCGTGCCCACTGCTTCCACGACGGCGATGCTGGCTCTCGGTGACGCGTTAGCGGTGGCCCTCTCCGAGAAACGGGGTTTCACTTCCAAGGATTTCGCGGCGCTGCACCCGGGTGGCAGTTTAGGCAAGCGCCTCACGCTGCGGGTCGAGGACCTGATGCGCAAAGGAACGGCCAACCCGGTGGTCAAAGAGTCCGACTCGGTGAAGAAGGTGCTGCTGGCGATCACCCGCGCGCGTGCCGGCTCCGCCGCCGTGGTGACCGCGCGCGGAAAATTGGCCGGCATCTTCACCGACGGGGATCTGCGCCGCTACATCGAAGCGGCTCAGCAGATCCTCCGGCGCAAGGTTTCCACGGTGATGACCCGCCGGCCGAAGACCCTGCCGGGTGGGCACCTGGCGGTGGAGGCTTTGAAGATCATGCGGGGTTACCGCATCGACGAAATCCTGATCCTGGGTCCCCACGGCCGGCCCGTGGGGCTTCTGGACATCCAGGACCTCTTGAGAGCGGGTCTTGTCTAACGAAACCCCTCCTCCGGTTGCTCCCGCGGCCCCAAAACGGCGGTCCGGCTGGCTGCTGCTCGTCCTTCTGCTGCTCCCTTACGTGTTCCTGAAGTTCCAGGCGTTGAGCTATGCCCGGCAGGCGGCTCAGATGGAGAAGGAGCTCGATCAGTTACGGCCGGCGCTGTCCGCCCGGGTGCTCTCCGAGCAACTGGAAAACACCCGACGGGCCTGCCAGCAAGTTTCCGATCAGGTCCGCCGCCTCGACCTGCGCAACGGGGAATTCTTGGAACAACTTTCCAATCTTCCCGCCTCCATCACGCTGGAGCGGATCGAGAGCCGGGCTGGCCTCAAGATCCCGCTGCAGGGTGTTTTCTCCGTCCAGGCGAACCGGCCGGAGCCGCGCCTGCAGACCAGCCTGAAGGTCCAGGGGGTCCTCTCCGCCGGTATTCGGGATCCCGAATGGGTTCTTGCCCGGTGGGCGCAGTCGCTGCAAGGGGACGGCATGAACGTCCATCTTCGGCGGTTGGTTCCTTCCGCGCAGGGTCCGGCCCTTTGGTCTTTCGAGCTTTATCTGGAAGGAGCCTAAAACCCGATGATGGAGCTGGGCCGGAAAGAGCAGCACCTGCTGGGCGGAATCGGGTTCAACATCCTGATCGTCGGGTTATTGGTCTTCGCCTACACGCAAGCGGTCCGGCAGGTGAACCTGAGCAAGGACCTCTCTCTTCGGCTCCGCGAGCAGCTGACCGTTGCGCGGGAGCAGCTGGCCCGCCAGAGCGGCCGGACGGATCTGGCGCAGGTCCAGGCGCAGGTGGCGAAGCTGAAGGGATCGATGGTTTCACCGGACGGGCTGGGAGCCCAAGCCGCGCGCCTGGAGCGGCTGGCGTCGGAGCAGTTCGGCGTGGAGGGCAAGATCACGGTCTCCGATCAGCCGGTGCAAAAGGTTTCCGTTCCCTTGGAGGGCCAACCGGCCTTGGAGATCCTCCTGCACTCACTGGAGATGAAAGGAACAGCGCAAACCCGCGCTCTGGCCGGGTTGGCGGCCGCCGTGGGAGACCCCGCTTTTAGGCCGGTCTGCCCGCTGGTGGGGATGGAGCTTCATCCGGCCGGGCCGACGGAAAACCGGCCCGTGGAGTTCCTACTCAAATGGCTGGTTGCCGTTTCTCCCGACTCCCCGGCGCCGGCCCAGCAAGCCCTTCCGGCTGCAGGTTCCCGGATCGTCTGGGGTCCACGCGAAGAGCCGTTTCTTTCCCCGTTTTCTCACCCCAACGCTCTGCGCCTCCCGACGGAGAGACAGGCCTCGCTGCAGCTCTCCGGCATCGTCCAACAGGAAGGCTCCTTCACCTGCATTATCAACAACCAGGTGCTCAAGCCCGGAGACCTGGTCGGCGGGTATCAGGTACTCCTCATCACCCCGAACGCGGTCCTCTTGGAAGGCAAGGGGGAAGAACTCCTTCTCCGCCTTCCTTAATTGACTGTCCCACCCTCTCTCGCTATAATCACTGTTTCACCAAGGGTATTAACGATGAAGCCTGGATTACGCTTATTTTTACCGGCCGCCGCCTTATTTTTGTTGGCGGGTTGCTCGAAGGGGGCGCTTCCCCCGACGGGTGGGTCCACCGGTCTGCCCGGGTCCGTGGGTTCGGGCGGGGACGTGATCTCCGCCTTCCAGCTGGTCGGGCACACCGATGCCGGCCGGAAGAAATGGGAAGTCCAAGGGGAGACGGCCGACCTGATGAATGAGGTGGTGGAGCTTTCCCCTGTGCGGGCAACCTCTTACGGCCAGACAGAGACCCACCTCTCAGCGCAGAGAGGGCGTTTCAACAAGACCTCGCAGAACGTTCACCTGTTCGGGGACGTGGTCGTGACCACCACCGATGGGGCGGAGCTGACGACCCAGAGCCTGAATTGGGTGGAATCCCGGGGAGAGGGCAGCACTGAGGATTGGGTGCGGGTCACTCAACCGGGGATCACGGCGCTCGGTCTGGGCGGGACCGGGTACCCGAAGAAGAAACGGGTCTGGTTGGAGCGCAGG
>JAUSCU010000088.1 GCA_030651065.1 Candidatus Omnitrophota bacterium
GGTCGCCGCCCGGCAGGTCGCAGCGGCCGCAGCCGCCGATGAACAGGGTGTCGCCGGAGATCAGACGGTCGGCCACCATGAAACAAATGGAGCCGGGCGTGTGCCCCGGCGTGTGAAGCAGAGAAAGCTCCAGGTTCCCAAGCGCCACCTTCGCGCCGCCCTCGACGCCCAAGATGCTCGGCCCCTCCACCGGCACCGCCTCGATTTCCTTCTTGTGCACAATCACCTGAGCGTCGGTCGCTTTGAGGATTTCCGGAACGCCGTTGATATGGTCGAAATGGGTGTGGGTGATTAGGATTTTGGTGATTCTCATTTCGTCCTGCGCGGCGGCGTTCAGGATGGCGGGCACGTCCCAGCCGGGGTCCACCACCGCGCATTCGCGCGTTTCCAGGGATCCGATCAGGTAAACGAAGTTCTGAAGGGGGCCAAGCTCGATCTGCTTGAGATAGAGGTTCAACGCTTGCGTTGAATGGCGCGGCGGGCGGCCTCGGCGATGCGCTGCCCGGTGAGACCGTATTTTTCGAGAAGTTCTTCCGGCTTTCCGGATTCCGCGTAGGTGTCCTGGATGCCGACCAGCTCCTGCGGGACCGGGCATTTGCGGCCCAGCGCCGACGCCACCGCGGCCCCCAGCCCGCCCCAGACCTGGTGCTCCTCGGCGGTCACCACCGCGCCGGTGGCCTCCGCCTGGGCGATCAGCAGATCCTCATCGAGCGGCTTTACGGTGTGCATGTCGATCACCGAAGCGGAGAGACCGGACTTTTCCAGCTCCTCGGCGGCCCAAAGGGCCTCGAAAACCATCAGGCCGTTGGCGACGAGAGTGACGTCCTTCCCCTTGCGGAGCAGAATCCCCTTGCCGAACGAAAAGGAAGTGGTGGCTTCGTGGACGAGTGGAGCCTTCGGACGGCCGGTCCGGATGTAGACGGGGCCTTTAATCTCCACCGCCTGCTTGACCAGCGCCCGCGTGCAATGCTCATCGGACGGCACCGCGACGATGAAGCCGGGCATGGAAACCATCAGGGCTACGTCCTCAATGGACTGCTGCGACGCCCCATCCTCCCCGACGCTGATCCCGCCGTGGGAGGTGACTACCTTTACGTTGGCGTGCGGCACCGCCACCGCCATGCGGAGCTGGTCGTAGGCCCGGCAGACCATGAAGCAGGCGAAGCTGGAGATAAAGGGGATCTTGCCGGCCTGCGCCAAACCGCCGGCCAGGCCGACCAAATTGGCCTCCGCCACGCCGACGTTGAAGAACCGGTCCGGGAACTCTTTGGCGAAGAGGTTCGTCTTCGTGGAGGCGGAGAGGTCTCCGTCAAGCACGATGATCTTGGAGTTCACGCGGCCCAGCTCCGCCAGCGCCTGCCCGTAGGCGTCGCGCGTCGCCAGCCCCATTTTCTTTTCCAAGGCTTTCTCCACGAGCAACCTACTTGCCCCCTTTCTTGATCTTACCGGCGGCCACCATCGCGTTCGAAAGAGAGGGATCCCCATCGAGCTCTTTGAGCGCCGCCTGCATCTCTTCCTGGGTAGGGGCCACGCCGTGAAAGTAATTGTTGTTCTCCATGAAGGAGACCCCCTTCCCCTTCACCGTATGCGCGATGATCATGTGGGGCTGGCCCTTCACCTGCTTGGCTTTATCCAGCGCCGCCTTGAGCTCCGGGATGCTGTGGCCGTCCACCTCCTGCACGTTCCAACGAAAGGATTCCCACTTGGCGCGGAGCGGCTCCAGGTCCTGAATGTCTTTGATCGCCCCATCCAGCTGGAATTTGTTGTAGTCCAGGATGGCAATAAGCCGGTCCAGTCTGTGGAACCCGGCGAACCCGGCCGCCTCCCAGGTCTGCCCTTCCTCATTCTCACTGTCGCTGATGAGGGCATAGACCCACCGGTCCTTTTTATCCATCTGCGTGGCCAGCGCGATACCGGTCGCAATGGAGAGCCCTTGCCCCAGAGAGCCGGTACAGGCTTCCAGCGCCGGCATGAAGCGGGTATCGGGATGCCCTTGCAGCGGCGAGCCCAGTTTCCGGAGGGTCCCCAGCAACTCTTTAGGGAAATAACCGGCGATCGCCATCGCCGCGTAGACAACCGGAACGCCATGTCCCTTGCTTAGAACGAACCGGTCACGGTCCTCCCATTGGGGATTCTTCGGATCATGGCGCAGGGCGTGGAAATAGAGGCAGGTGGTAATCTCCACCGCGGAAAGAGAACCGCCCGGGTGGCCGGAGCCGGACTGCGCCAGCATGCGGATCACCTCTTTTCGGATTTCAAGGGCGACGGCGGGGAGTTCCATCACGACAGCGATCATACCGATTTTGCGGAGGGGCGTCAACCCTATAGGTTTTCAATCTTTATGATATGATACGACAATTCTTCTGACGATGATTCATCCGGCACTCTTCTATACTGTTTCCGCCTTGACCGTGGCTAGCGCCCTGGGCGTCATCCTGGCCCGGCGCCCCATCTACGCGGTCTTGAGCCTCGTGCTGGTCCTGTTCGGCCTCTCCACCCTGTTCGTCGCCTTGCATGCCTTCTTCGTGGCGGCAATCCAAATCGTAGTCTATGCCGGCGCCGTGCTCGTCCTCTTCCTCTTTGTGGTGATGCTGCTGGATATGGAACCGGAGGCGCTGCTGCGCGCCCGGAACAAGACGATGATGGGAGTGGGCATTCTGTTCGGGCTCTTCTTCCTTGGGCAGCTGGCCGCCGTGGCCAAAGCACTGCCCGCGGCAACCGGGAAACCGCTGCCGGGCACCACGGCGGCGATTGGGAAACTACTGTTCACCACCTACGCGCTGCCGTTTGAGGCGGCTTCCCTGCTTCTGCTGGTCGGGATCATCGGCGCGATCGTGTTGGCGAAGAAAAAGCTATGAGCCTGCCTCCGGTCGGCCTCCCTCACCTGATCGGCTTAAGCGGCATCCTGTTCGTGATCGGGCTGGTCGGCGTGCTAACCCGCCGGAACATCCTTTTGATCCTGCTGAGCCTGGAGCTGATCCTGAACGCGGCGAACCTGGCCTTCGTTGCCTTTTCCCGGGCGCACGGCGACCTCTCCGGGCAGATCATGGTCTTCTTTGTGATGATCGTGGCGGCAGCCGAGGTGACCGTGGGGTTGGCGATCACGGTGCTGCTCTCCCGCCTGGCCGGCAAGCTCAACGCCGATGAAATGAGGAACCTCAAATGGTGACGGCCGCCGGCCCCTGGATCATCCTCTTCGCGCCGCTGGCCGCTTTCATCGGGATCGTCCTGTTCGGGCGCAAATCCAAACCGGTAAGCGCCGGGCTGGCGATCGCCGGGATGGTGGTGAGCTTAGGCTTCACCCTCACATTCTTCTTCCATTCCTTGCACGCTCATGAGGCCATCGAAACCGCCGTTTCCTGGGTGGAGCTGCCGGGGCTGACGCTGGAGTTCGGGCTGCTGATCAACCCGGCGGCGATCCTGATGGCCCTGGTGGTCACGGGGGTTGGATTGATGATCTTCCTCTACTCCACCGGCTACATGGCGGAGGATTCGAGCTACCCCCGCTACTTCGCCTACCTTTCCCTGTTTGCCTTTTCGATGCTGGGGATCGTGCTGGCCAACAACTTCGTGACGCTGTTCATGTTTTGGGAGCTGGTCGGGGCCAGTTCCTACCTGCTGATCGGCTACTGGTACGAGAAACCCTCCGCCGCGGCGGCCGGCAAGAAGGCCTTCCTGGTGAACCGGATCGCCGACTTTGGTTTTCTGATCGGGATCCTGATGGTCTGGAACCTCTCCGGCATGGGAGGCGAGGCCCGGACGCTCAATTTCCTTCAGCTGGAAGAGCGCCTGCCGGAGATTCTCCATTCCGGGGCGGTGGCGCCCGGCCTGCTGGCGGCGATCGTACTGCTGGTCTTCTGCGGCGTGCTGGGCAAGTCGGCCCAGTTCCCGCTGCACGTCTGGCTGCCGGACGCGATGGAAGGCCCTACCCCGGTCTCGGCCCTCATCCACGCCGCCACGATGGTGGCGGCCGGCGTCTACCTGATCGGCCGGGTCTTCTTCCTTTTCTGGGCGTCCCCGGAGGCATTGGCGGTGATCGCCGCAATCGGCGGATTCACCGCCCTCTTCGCCGCGAGCCTAGCCCTCGTGGAGAACGACATTAAGCGGGTGCTGGCCTTCTCGACGTTAAGCCAGCTCGGGTACATGGTGATGGCGCTGGGCCTGGGCGGATACGTGGCCGGCACCTATCACTTGACCACGCACGCATTCTTTAAGGCGCTGTTGTTCCTGGGCGCCGGCTCAGTGATCCACGCGCTGCACACCAACGACATCTGGCAGATGGGCGGCCTGGCCAAGAAGATGCCGGCCACCACCTTCACCTTTTTGGCCGCCACGCTGGCGCTGGCCGGGATCTTCCCCTTGAGCGGATTCTGGAGCAAGGATGAGATCCTGGCGGTCGCCTTTGAGCGGAATAAGCTCCTCTGGGCGGTCGGGACGCTGAGCGCCGCGATGACCGCCTTCTACATGGGCCGGGTCTTCTGCGTGGCGTTCCTGGGGAAGCCCCGATCCCACCATGCCGAGCACGCGCACGAATCGCCGCCGTCGATGACGGTCCCTCTTTGGATCCTGACCGTCCCCACCCTGATCGGCGGGTTCATCGGGATTCCTCAATATCTTCACCACGCGACGGAGGCCGGCCTCCACGTGGAGTTCAACCTATTCGTGGCGCTCATCTCCACGCTGGCGGCCGTGGGTGGCTTGGGGCTCGCCTACGCGGTCTACGCGCGGGGAGCCCGGCCCGGCCTGAAGGGGCAGGAGCTGCTCTCCCGGCTGGCCGTCCCGCTCAGCCGGAAGTTCTGGGTGGATGAGATGTACAGCTGGATCAACCAGAACGTGCAGCAGCGGTTCGCTGATCTCCTCGCGCTGTTCGAGCGGTTCATCATCATCCAGCTCTGCGTCAACGGTGTCGCGAAGGTGACCGGGCTGGCCGGCTCCCTGCTGAGGACCGCGCAGACCGGCAAGGTGCAGACCTACGCGGCGATGCTGCTGGCCGGATTGGGCTTCCTGCTGTACCTCAACTTAAAATGAACCCTGTCACCTCGATCATCCTTGCCCCGGTCATCGGCGCCCTGATCCTGCTCGTGATCCCCCAACGGCAGGAGGGCTGGATCAAGCGGGTCTCCGCGATCGCCACGCTGATCCCGGTGGCGCTCGCCCTCTGGATGGTGTTCCGTTTCCCGGTTGGCGAGGCCGGCTACCACTGGGTGCACCGGATCGCCTGGCTTCCGGCGCTGGGGATCCAGTACCAGGTCGGCGTGGATGGGATCAGCCTGACGCTGCTTCTGCTCCACACCCTCTGCGGGTTCACCGGGGTGCTGGTCTCCTACCGGATCAAGGAGCGGGTCAAAGAATATTATCTTTTCTACCTGCTGCTGATCGGCGGCGTGGCGGGAGTCTTCGCTTCTCTCGATCTTTTCTTCTTCTACCTGTTCTACGAGATGGCGGTGATCCCGATGTTCCCGCTGATCGGCATCTGGGGCTCCGGCGAGAAAGCCTACGCCACGATGAAGCTGACCCTCTACCTCACCGCCGGCGCGGTGCTGGCGCTCATCGGGCTGCTGGCGATCTACGCGGTCAGCGGCACCCACTCGTTCGACCTGATCTTCCTGGAGCATTTCCTCCGGCAGAACCCGATCCCCGGCGATCTCCAGCGCTGGCTCTTCCCGTTCCTGCTGATCGGGTTCGGTGTGATCGCCCCGATGTGGCCGTTTCACTCTTGGTCCCCGCTGGGCCACGCGGCGGCCCCCTCGGCGGTCAGCATGCTGCATGCCGGCGTGTTGATGAAGCTGGGCTCCTACGCGATCCTGAGGGTCGCCGTGCAGCTGCTGCCGGAAGGGGCCTACACCTGGCTGCCCTGGGTGGCCGGCCTCTCCATTATGAACATGGTCTACGGCGGGTTCGTCGCGATGGCTCAGAAGGACATGAAATTCATCATCGGCTACTCCTCCTCCAGCCACATGGGGTACGTGCTGCTGGGGATCGCGTGCCTGAACCCCGTCGGCTTAAACGGCGCGGTCCTGCTCATGTTCGCGCACGGCATCATGACGGCCACCGCCTTCGCCGCGGTCGGCCACATCTACGACCAGACCCATACCCGGATCGCCAGCGAGTGGGGCGGGCTAGCCCGGCAGGTACCGTTCATCGCGACCGTCTTCATTATGGCAGCGCTCGCCTCCGCCGGCCTGCCCGGCTTTGGAAACTTCGTCGCGGAACTGCTGGTCTTCTTCGCCTCCTGGAACACGCACCGCTGGGCGGCGCTGGCGTCCATCCTCGGCATCGTGATCACCGCCTTCTACATGCTGCGGGCGGTCAGCACCGGCTTCTTTGGGCCTCTGAATCCCCGCTGGGTGAAACTGCAGGACGCCACCCTCTTTGAGAAGGTGCCGTACCTCATCCTGCTGGCGGCGCTGATGCTGGTCGGCTGCTGGCCGAAGCTGCTGCTGGACATGATCTCCACTTCCACGCCGGCGGTGCTCTCTCATTTGGATCCCCTGAAAGCGGTGGCGCGGCTATGACCCCCTCCCTCCTCACCGGGCTTCTGCCGGAGATTTGGCTTGGGCTGTTGTTCACTCTTCTGCTGGTGCTGGATCTGGCTTGGAAAGAGGAACGCTCAACGGCACTGGGGATGGTGGCGGCGGCCGGACTGCTTCCGGTTTTTCCTGTGCTGGCCTGGCAAGCTGGAATGGGCAGCCACGAGCTGCTCGGCGGGATGTACCGGCTGGACCTCTTGGCCCTCTTCTTCAAGGGGATCTTCACCGCCGCGGCGATCCTCGTCCTCCTGATGACGCGGGAACTGGACAAGACGATCCCGCGCGGCCATGGGGAGTTTTACCTGCTGATCCTGGCAGCCACCTTCGGCATGTTCCTGGCCGCTTCCTCCGCCCACTTCGTGATGTTGTTCGTGGCGCTGGAGTTGATCTCCATCACCTTCTACGTGCTGACCACCTATCTACAGAACAACGTGAATTCTCTGGAGGCCGGCATGAAGTACCTGGTGCTCGGCTCCCTGGCCTCCGGAATCCTCCTGTACGGGATCGCCTTCATCTACGGCGCCACCGGCTCCATGCAGTTGAGCCGGATCCAGGCCCTCTACTCCGCCGGCGCGCCGCTGCCGGTTCCCCTGCTGTTCGGGCTGTTTCTGGTGATCGCCGGCCTGCTGTTTAAGGCGGCGGCGGTGCCGTTCCACTTCTGGGTGCCGGACGTCTATCAAGGGGCTCCCACGCCGGTGACCGCCTTCCTCTCGGTTGGCTCCAAATCAGCCGGCTTTCTGGTGATGTTCCGGGTCATCCAGGAACTGTTCATCGGGCAGGCGGCGCAGTGGGCGCCACTGCTGGCCTGGCTGGCGGCGCTGACGATCCTCTACGGCAACCTGGGGGCGATCCCGCAGCGCAACATCAAGCGGCTGATGGGCTACTCCTCGATCGGCCACGCCGGCTATCTGCTGATCGGAATCGCTGTCGCCTCGCGGCTGGGGTCCACGGCGGTCAACTTCTACTTGGCCAGCTACCTTTTCACGAACCTGGCGGTCTTCCTGGTGATCGCCGCCTTTTCCAAGGTAACGGGATCGGACGAGATCAAAGCCTACGCGGGATTGTCTAAGCGCTCCCCGTTCCTGGCGGCGGCGATGTTCATCGCCCTGCTCTCGCTGGCCGGCGTTCCGCCGATGGCGGGTTTCTTCGGGAAGTTCCTACTGCTGATGGGGGCCGTGTCGGAAGGATACATCGCCTTGGCCCTGGTCGGCGCCGCGGCGGTGGTGGTGTCCCTTTATTACTACCTACAGATCGTCTACACGATGTACGCCGATAAACCGGAAGATCTGAGCCCGATTAGAGTGAGCCTGCCGGTCCGTCTCGCCCTCTGGGTCTGCCTTGCCGCCATGCTCGGGCTGGGTATCTGGCAGGGCCCGCTGCTGCACCTCTCCCTCGCCGCGATCAGCGGCTCCTGATCAGTCCTTCTTGCCGTAGACCGCTTCCCAACTGCCGACCATCGGGCCGGGCGGTTCATTGCGGCTGACCACTGCCGGAAGGTCGGACCTCTGCTGGGGAGCCTCGGGAAGAACCGGCTTGTGGACGCGGCACTGGTGGGGGAACTTGAGGGTGCATTCAGGCACCGGCTTGCGAAGTTTGGGGTCCATGAGCTCGTGGATGTCCAGCTTCATGGCCTGGCGGGAGTAAGCGGCGATGTCCAGGATCTCGGTATCCATCCGGATGGCATCCTCCGGGCAGACTTCCACGCAGTAGCCGCAATAGACGCAAACCCCCAGATCAATATCGAAGCGGACCGGGTATTTCTCAACGTTCGGGTCCGGGTGCTCCCCCGCCACGATGGTGATGCACTTGGCCGGGCAAACCGTTTCGCAGAGCATGCAGCCGACGCAGCGGGGGGTTCCCTCTTCCCGAACCGTCAGCCGGTGGCGCGTCCGCAGGCGGGGAGCCAGCGGCCGCTTCTGTTCCGGATACTGAAACGTCACCGCCGCCGAACGGTTCTTCATCAAACCAACCAAATGGGCGGTATGAATGAACAGGTTCCCGAAGAAATGGCGGGAGGTGAGAACCAGCCCCCGGACGATCTCCGGGACGTAAAGATTTTCAAGGAAAGTTAATTCCCGCTTCCGTTGCATCAGCCCCTTGCCCCCAAGAATGCCAGGATCCCGGCGGTCACCAGCACGTTCACCAGCGCGATCGGAAACAGGTAGATCCAGCCCAATTTCATTAATTGGTCGTAGCGGAACCTCGGCAGGGTCCAGCGGATCGCCATAAAGAGCCAGCAAAAGGCTAGAACCTTCAGCGAGAAGCTGGCGATCCCTAAGCCCACGTAAACCAGATGCCCCACCGCCGCCGTGGCACCCCACGGGAAATGGAACCCGTCCGGGTGCAGGTACGGCACCTGCCAGCCCCCAAAGAAGAGCGTGGTCGCCAAACAGGCCACCAGCACCGTCTCGATGAAGTCGGTCATGAAGAAGAGGCCGAACTTCATGCCGCTGTACTCCACGAAGTAGCCGATGATCTCACTCTCCCCTTCCGGCAGGTCAAACGGCACCCGCTTGGTCTCCGCCAACGCCGCCGTAAGGAAAACGAAGAAGGCAACCGGCTGGAGGAAAATGCCCCACATCGGGATCCATCTCCCGATGCCGGGGAGCCAGCGGCTAAAATCCCCTCCTTGCGCGCGCACCATCTGCTGAAGGTCCATCGTGCTAAAGATCATGACCAGCCCGATGATCGATAGCCCAAGCGCGATCTCATAAGAGATCATCTGCGCCGTGGCCCGCAGGGATCCCAGCAGCGCGTAATTGTTGCGGGAAGAGAAGCCGGCCAGAATCACACCGTAGACCCCCAAGGAGAGCATCGCGAAGATGTACAGGATGCCGATGTAGATGCCGGCCACCTGAAGATTGATCGCCCGCCCACCCACCATCAGACGGTCGCCGAACGGGATGCCGGCGAAAGCCACCAACGCGAAAAAGACCGACAGGAAGGGGGCCAGCGTGTGCAGCAGCCGGTCGCCGTTGGCCGGGATGAAATCCTCTTTAAAGAACATCTTGATGGCGTCGGCCAGCGGGTGGAACAGGCCGAACAGCTTAATCCCGAAGATGCTGGCCCGGTTGGCGCCGATCCGGTCCTGCATGATGGCTGATTGCTTGCGCTCCACCCAGGTGTGCAGGCCGGCCAGATTCAACACGCCGAAGAAAACAATGCCGGCCAGCGCCAGCTTGATCCCGATGTCCGCGAATACCAGAGCGGCGATCATTTAGTTATCGCTCCCTGCCAGCCCAATTTCTCGTAGGTGAGGCCGGCGAAGGCCGGGACAGCCGCCGCCATCTGCCCGAAGATCTCCTGCTGGGATTTCGCTGGAATGGAAATGTTCAGCCGCCGCGCCAGATCGAGCAATATCTCCCATTCCGGCTGGGAACCTTTGAGCGGCTCGAAAGCCTTTCCGATCCGCTGCACCCGCTTCTGCCAGTTCACGAAGGTGCCGTCCTTCTCCAGATAGACGGCGGAGGGCAGCACCCAGTGGGCATGACGGCTGGTGCCGTTCTCATTGGACCCGATGAAGATGAATTGGCCCAGCTTCTCGGACAGCTTCTTAACCTTCTCTTCCCCGAACAACTTCACGAGGTCCTGCCCGAAGACCCAGAGGGCGCCAATCTGCCCGGCAATCCCCTTCTCCACCAAGTCAGCCGCCGATCCGGAATCCAGGCCAAGCAGCTGGACGCCGGCGGTGTTCGGGTTCCGGTCCGCTTTGAGCAAGAAATCATCCGCGACACCCGGCTTCTCCTGGACGTTCGCGGTCACCTGCATCCCCAGCGATTCGCCGAACAGCTTTTTGATCAGATAAAGCTCTTCAGTGGTCAATTGCGCGGAAGCCAGAACGGCGACGCTTCCCTGCTTTAAGCCTTCCGATATCTGGCTCAACGCCTCCCCCCACAAGATCTCCCGCCCCTTGTGTGTCACCTTCGTCAGGCGGCCCTGATCGATGAACTTGTAGCCATAGCGCCCAACGTCGCACATCCACCATTGGTTCACATCGGCATTGGGCCGGGGCTTGAGGCGCATCACCCGCGCGCCATCGGACAGATGGGGCCGGTCGGTCACGTAATGGACATCCACGTTGCAGCCCTGCGAGCAACCGTTGCAGACCGACGGCGCGGAGGAGAGGTACCAGACCCGGGCCTTGAACCGGAAATCCCGGTCGGTCAGCGCCCCCACCGGGCAGATGTCGGCCACGTTGCCGGAATAATTGTTGTCCAGCACCTTACCGGGGTAGAGCCCAACCACCGCCCGGTCCCCCCGGTTGAAGATGCCGAACTCGCCGGTCTTGCTGATCTCATCGGTGAAGCGGACGCAGCGGGAGCAGAGGATGCAGCGCTCGGCATCCAGCATGATCGTGGGGCCCAGCGGCACCGCCTTCGGCTTCTTCTGTTTCTGTTCCTCGAACCGGGCGTCGTACCGGCCGTACTGCATGTAGAAGTTTTGCAGGTCGCACTCGCCGGACTGGTCGCAGACCGGGCAGTCCAGCGGGTGGTTGATCAGCAGAAACTCCAGCACCGACTGCTGGCCCTCGACCACCTTCTGCGAGTTGGTGCGGACCACCATCCCCTCGGCCACCGGCGTGTTGCAGGCGATCTGGAGTTTAGGCGCCTTCTCGATTTCAACGAGGCAGATCCGGCAGTTGCCGGCGATCGAGAGGCCCGGATGGTAACAGTAGCGGGGCACGAAGATGCCCAGCTTCTCCGCCGCCTGAATCACCGGCGTCCCGGCGGGGACCTCGATTTCCTTCCCGTCAATCGTCAGTTTAGGCATGGGATCCTTCGACAAGCTCAGG